>JBJMLJ010000670.1:0-21148 GCA_045805365.1 Thermoleophilaceae bacterium | reverse complement strand
CGACGTCCTGCGCGGCGAGGTTCTCCGCCAGCTTGCGCACGTGACGGGCGAGTCCGCCCTCGATCAGGGGCGGGTACTCCCAGCTGAGGATCAGGGCGCGCATAGCGGTGCGAGGTCGAGATGCGGGGCCAGGTTGCGCAGCCCCGGGGCTGGAACGGAGTCTTTCAGAGCCCGTTGGTGCGCGTCGTGATGGGCTTGCACCCGTTGCAGGGGGTAGTCGGCGGCCAGGTCGCGGGTCAGCTGGAACGCCCAGTCGCTCGCCTGGAGCGCGAGCAGCTCGCGCGCGGCGCGCTCCAGCGAAGGTCGCGTGTGCGCCGCCGCGGCGACCGTGCGCAGCTCCGCCCGCCGCGCGGCGAAGGCGATCTCGGCGACGAGCGGCGAGTCCCAGGTCGAGAGGTCCTTCCCCGTCCCCCAGGTCGAGGCCCGAAGCTCCCGCTGGACCGGCTCGACCCTCTCGATCCCCTCGGAGACGGTCACCAGCTCGAGCCCGCCGGCCGGCGCCTCCTCCAGCACCGCCGCCAGCCAGGCCTGGCCCTCGTACCACCAGTGGCCGAGGAGCTCGGTGTCGAGGGCGCAGCAGAGGAGCCCGCCGTCGGCGAGGCGCGAGACCGCGCGGCCGACGAAGTCGCGGGCGTGCTCGCGAGCCAGCTCGACCGCCGCGGCGTGGTCGTACGGCTCGCCGGCGTTGTTCCAGGGCTTCAGGTCGTGCACCGTGCGCCGGTGGTAGTCGCGGTAGGCCGGGTGCGTTGGATAGCCGTCCCGGTCGTTCCAGACGAGCTCCACGGTCTGCCAGTCGAGCGGCACGGCGACCGGCCCGGCCTCGGTCGCGACGGGCTCGAGCTGCTCGGGCGACCCGAGCCCGTGGGCGGCGGTCTGGTCGACGCAGAAGGCGCGCACGCCGTGCTCGGGCAGGTCGAGCTCGAGCCCGGGCTCGTAGGCGCACTCGGGCAGCCACAGTCCGCCGCCGAAGTGGCCGAAGCGCCGCTCGTGGGACGCCACCCCCGTCCCGAGCTGTAGGCGCAGGCCGGCGTCGGTGGCGAGCAGCGGCAGGAGGGCGTGCGTGGCGGCGGAGGTCCAGAGCTCCACCCGCTCCAGGGCCCCGAACGCGCCCACGAGGTCGCGCGCCCGGTCGTCGTACGCGTAGTCGCCGGCGGCTCGGCGGATCTCGGCGGCGAGGTCGGGCTCGAGATGAGCGGCGTCCTCCGCGTGAATCGGCGCCCGGATGTCGCTCAGGAAGGCCGCGTAGCGGTCGCCGGCATCGCCGCGCATGGCCTCGAACTGGTCGCAGAGCACGGGCGTCAAGCCGACGGTGACCGGCCGGCCGTCGACCACGTCGAGCAGCGGCACGTACACCGACGCCACCGCCTCCCAGAGCCACTCCTCGCCGAACGGCCAGGTGCCGAAGCCCTCCACGTAAGGCATGTGCGAATGCAGCAGCAGCGCCAGGGCGCCGGGGCCCCGACTCATGTCCGGATCGCCGCCGGAGCCGCGGGGAAGCTGCGCGGCACGACAAGGCAGCAGGTGACCACCGTCGCGCCCACCGCGAGCGCGGGAATGGGCGAGGTCCCCAGGCTCGCGACCGTGTTGAAGGCCGCGTGGATCGAGATGACCGCGAACAGCGACCCGGTCTTCTCGTAGACGAGGCACTGGCCCATCCCGAAGACGGCGATCACCGGCAGGATGATCGCCGTGTGGACCCCTTCGAAATGGAGGGAGCCGAAGACGAGTCCGTCGATCGGCGCCGCCGCCCAGACCGGCAGCCGCGTGCGCAGCGCCCGGTAGAAGAAACCGCGGAAGAAGAACTCCTCCGAGACCGGCGCGACGACGATCACGGCGAGCGAGACAAGGATCGCCGCCACGATCGCCCCCTTGCCGGTCGTGTCGACGTTCGTCTCGGTGACGTTCAGGATCGCTATGTAGGCGAGCTCGAAGCCGACCACGCCCGCGAAGCCGAGCGCCGCCCAACCGACCGTCGGCCACAGCCTGGTGGGCCGAAGCCCGAAGTGCCACGCCTTTGGCCGCAGGGAGAGCGAGGAGAAGAGGAGCGCGGAGCCGGCGAGGATCGCGTCCTGCACGATCAGCAGGACGAGCAGCGACAGCGCCGCCAGGCTCTCCGAGAAGCCGCCGAGCAGGAGGATCGGCAGGGCCGGGAAGAAGAACGCGAGCGCCACGAACGAGCCGAGCAGCGCCACTGGCGCGTACCAGAGCGGCCAGTGCGGGCGAGCGCGGTCGGGGAGCTCGGGGTAGCGGAGCGGCTTCATCGCAGCACGGCGACGAAGTCGAGGGCGCGGTCGAGAGGACCGGGCCGGAGCGCGAAGTCGCGGGAGCCGATCGAGGGCGTGAACCAGCGATAGAAGGAGTCCGTGATGCCGAGCGAGCGGTGGACACCGTCCCAACCGACCTTGAGGGCCAGCTCGTGGGCGCGCAGCTTGCGGGCGTGGAACAGGCCGAGGATCTCCGCGTCCCCGCACAGCTCCCGGAACTCCTCGGGCGTGTACTCGCGCAGGTGCCACGGGTTGTCCGACTTCTCGGCCCCGGGCGGCGCGAGCGTGAGCACGTTCGGCGTGGAGACGTAGACGACCGGCGCGAGCTTCCTGAACCGCCGCAGCAACGCCTCCGGCTCCTCGACGTGCTCGATGGTCTGGAGGAAGACGATCGCGTCGCAGGGCTCGTCGTACTTCTCCACGAGCGTGCGCACGAAGCGCACGCCGGGCCGCGTGTACTTGAGCCGGGCGTGTTCATGCGCCTCCGGGTTGGCGTCGACGCCGGTGACGCGCCGCGCCCGCCGCGCCAGGACGTCGACGCCGTAGCCCTCGCCGCAGGCCATGTCGACCACGTCGAGCCCGGCGCTGCGGCGGGCGATCCACTCGTACACGGCCAGGTGGCGGCGGAACCAGTAGTTCTCGGCCGGGACGTCGGGGAGCGTGCGCTCGCCGGTCAGCGAAAGCGGCGGCACGCCGGCCGGTTGCGCCTGCTGGACGTACTCCTGCATGGGCGGCGGCAGTCTAGGCTTCCCCGCGATGCAAGCGGAAACGATTCGCGAGGCCAACGTCCGCTACCACGACCTCGCCGCCACCCACTACGACTCCAAGTGGGGCATCTCCTACGGCGAGGTAGGAAGGGCCCAGGTCCTCGGCAAGCTGCACAAGGCGCTCGCGGGCGACGAGCACTTCGGGCGCGGGCTCGAGGTCGGGGCCGGCACCGGCTACTTCACGCTCAACCTGCTCCAGGCGGGCGTGCTCGAGCGTGCGGTCGCGACCGACATCTCCCCCGGCATGCTCGCGACCCTCTCCGCCTCGGCGGAGCAGCTGGGGATCGAGGTGAAGACCGTCCGCTGCGAGGCGACCGAGCTGCCGTTCCCCGACGACTCCTTCGACCTCGTCTTCGGCCACGCGGTGCTCCATCACCTGCCCGATCTCGACGCGGCCTTCGGCGAGTTCCGGCGCGTCCTGCGACCCGGCGGCAGGGTCGCCTTCTGCGGCGAGCCCTCCTACTACGGCGACCGCATCGCCGAGCTGCCCAAACGGGGCGCGCGCCTCATGGCCCCGCTCTGGCGCGCGCTGATAGGCGCCGGGCCACGGGCCGGAAACGGGCCCCGGCCCGAGAGCGAGGAGGACGAGCTCGAGCGGGTCGTCGACGTGCATGCGTTCACCCCGGCGGCGCTCGAGGCGCACGCGACCGCGGCCGGCTTCGAGGACATAAGGGTCGAGGGCGAGGAGCTGGCGGCGAGCCTGTTCGGCTGGGCGAATCGCGCGCTCGAGGCGACCGCCGACCCGAGCGAGGTCCCCTGGGCGTGGCGCCAGTACGCGCACCGGGGCTACCTGGCGCTTCAGGCGCTCGACCGCACGGTCTTCGAGCGGCGGTTGCCCGCCGCGATCTTCTACAACCTGTTGTTGTCGGCTCGGTTGCCCTAGGCGGGCGACGCGGCTCTGCGAAGTGGGGCGTCGGAGATGCGGCGTCCGAGATCGGCCACTTCCTCGTCGCTCATGCTCTCGGTGTGGAAGCCGGCCGCCTCGAGCTCGCGGCGGACGGTGGTGACGCCCTCCACGTAGTTGAGTGCGTTGTCGAGCTGCATGAGAGCGGGCTTGAGCCGTTCGTCGTCCAGGGCGGAGCCGCCGTCGTTCCCAACCTGGAGGAGCCAGCCCTTCAGGGCCTGCCCCTCGGCGAGGCTGAGATCGAGCGTGATCCGATGCTCACCGTTTGCGGTGTCCATGCTCACCGGGTCGGCCGGCGCGGCCGCCTACTTGAGCCCCGCACGCACGCCCTCGACGAAGAACTAGCCTTGGACGGGCATGGGCGGACTGGTTGATCGTTTCCCGCTGTTCCCGCTCGGCCTCGTGCTCCTGCCCGGCGAGGTCGTCCCGCTCCACATCTTCGAGGAGCGCTACAAGCTGATGATCGGCGAGTGCCTCGACGGCGAGAGCGAGTTCGGGATCGTCTGGCTCTCCGACGAGGAGCTGAAGGACACGGGCTGCGCCGCGCGCGTCACGCAGCTGCTCGAGCGGATGGAAGACGGACGGATGAACATCCTCGTCCAGGGCACGACGCCGTTCCTGCTCCAGCGCCGCATCGACGACCTCCCCTACCCGGCGGGCGACGTGGAGCTGCTCGACGAGCGCGACGACGGCGATCCCGGCGCCGCCGGCGGCGAGGCCCGCAACCGCTACGCCGACCTGGTCGAGCGGGTCACCGACTCACGTCCGAGCGAGGAGGACCTCTCCGAGCTCGACGCCTACGGCATGGCGGCGACGCTCGACTTCGACCTCGAGGCGAAGCAGGACCTGCTCGAGCTGCGCTCCGAGCGAAGCCGGCTCGAGCGGCTCGCCGAGCTGTTCGAGGCGACCATCGAGCGAGTGGAGCACGCGGAGCGCGCGGCGGAGCGCGCGCGCGGCAACGGCAAGGTTCGCTTCGAGGGTTAGGCGACCCTCGCCGCGACACCACCGCGGCGGGGGTCGCCTCCGCCGGTCAGCTCGTCACCCGACCGAGCCACCGCCTGGACGCCGCCGAAGAAGAGGTTCTGCTCCGACCAGCGCCGGACCGTCCAGCCGTTCGCCTCGAGGCGGTCGAGCGCGTCCGGGTCGACGCCCGGCTCCGCCTCGACGACCTGGTCCTCCACATGCAGCCGCGGCCGGCGCACGGCCTCCTCGGCCGTCTCGCCGTCGTCCACCACGGCGAGGATCGTCTGCAGGATCGCCGAGCGGATCCGGTTGGAGCCGGCCGACCCGAGCGCGAGCTCGGGCGCTCCGTCCCGCAGCACCACCGTCGGCGACATCATGCTCGGCACGCGCACGCCCGGCTCGTAGCGGTGGTAGCCGTGCGGATTCAGGTCCTGCTCGCCGAGCATGTTGTTCAGGTGGACCCCGGTTCCCGGGACCACGACGCCCGAGCAGGACCCGTTCGAGCAGGTGACGCTAGCGCAGCCGCCCTCGCCGTCCATGACGGCGATGTGGGTCGTGTTGCCGAGCCGCGAGCGGACCTCGGTGGCCACCGAGTCGAGCGCGTCCTTGGCGAGGAACTGCTCAAGGTAGCCCTCGGTGGCGAGCCCGAGCAGGAACTCCTCGTCCCGCGCCCTGTTGGTGGAGGCGATCACCTCCGCCACGACGAACGTGCCGTGGGGGCGCTCGAGCCGTTCGAGGATCCCCAGCGCGTCCGCGATCAGGATGCCGCCCGAGCTCGGCGGCGGGTTGGTCAGCACCTCGCGGCCCCGGTAACGCACCCGCGCCGGCTCGCGCTCGACGGTCTCGTAGCTCGCTAGGTCCTCGGTCGACAGCAGGCCGCCGCGCGCCAGTACCCACTCGCTCACCGCGGAGGCCACGTCGCCCGTGTAGAGGAAGCCCGGGCCCTCGGCGCCGAGCCGCTCGAGCAGGTCGCCCAGCTCGGGCAGCCGGAGCGTGTCCCCCTCCCGGAGCAGCTCGCCGCGTGGCGCGTAGATGGCCTCGCCCTCGGGCGTCGAGCGCAGGATCGGCTCGAGGATCGTGAACAGGAACGCCTGCATCCGCACGATCTCTACGCCCTCCCGGGCCGACCGGGCCGGGCCCTCGGTCACCTCGGGCAGACCCAGGCTGCCGAACCGCTCGAGCGCATCTGCCAGGCCGAGCGTCGTCCCGTAGGCGCCGCAGGAGGAGGGGCCGACGTTGAAGCGCTGGACCGCCTCCTCGGCGAAGGTCACGTCGATCGGCGTCAGCGGCGCGGGCTGGGCGTCGAGGCCCTTGCCGGGCGCCGCCACGAAGAAGTCGAGCAGGGCGTTCTCGCCGCCGGCGCTGTGCACGAGCATGAACCCGCCAGCGCCAGGCCCCGTGAGCGGCGATTCGGCCACGAAGGACATGAGCACGGCCGCCACCGCCGCATCCACGGCGTTGCCGCCGTCGCGCAGGACCTCGACGCCGGCCTGCGCGGTCAGCGGATGGCCGGCTGCGACCACCCCCCTCATGTCGTCACGACCTTAGCCGCGCGGCATGAACTCAGGGACCTCGATGTCCCCGAGCGAGCCGTTGGACGACCGGGCGGCGCGCCGCACCCGCGGCTCGGCGTCGGCCGGCACCCGGGAGCGCTCGCCCTCGCCGCGCGGCTGCGCGCGGACCTGCGGCCGGTCGCCGTAGCCGGTCGCGACGACGGTCACCCACACCTGGTCGACGACCTTCTGGTCGACCATCGCGCCGAAGATGATGTTGGCGTCGGGGTGGGCCGCCTCGGAGACCGCCTTGGCCGCCTCGTTGACCTCCCAGAGCGAGAGGTCCGGACCGCCGGTGATCGACAGCAGGATCGAGCGCGCGCCCTCGAGCGATGTCTCGAGCAACGGCGACTCGATCGCGTGCTCCACGGCGTCCATCGCCCGGTGTTCGCCGACCCCCATGCCGATGCCGAGCAGTGCCTGGCCGGCCTCGGCCATGATCGTCCGGACGTCGGCGAAGTCGAGGTTGATGAGCCCCGGCAGCGTGATCAGGTCGGACACGCCCTGGACGCCCTGGCGCAGCACGTCGTCGGCGACGCGGAAGGCCTCGACCATGGAGGTCTTCTTGTCGAGGACGGAGAGGAGCCGCGAGTTGGGGATCACGATGAGGGTGTCGACCTCGCGGCCGAGCTCGTCCACGCCGCGCTCGGCCTGGTCGCCGCGCCGGGCGCCCTCGAAGGCGAACGGCTTGGTGACGATGCCGACGGTGAGCGCGCCCACCTCGCGCGAGATCCGCGCCACCACCGGCGCGGCGCCGGTCCCGGTGCCGCCGCCGGCGCCCGCCGTGATGAAGACCATGTCGGCGCCCTTCAGCAGCGCCTTCAGCCGGTCGTACTCCTCGATCGCCGAGACCCGGCCCAGCTCCGGATCGGAGCCAGAGCCGAGGCCACGGGTGGCCTCGCTGCCGATGTGCACCTTGGTGCCGGCGAGCGACTGCTCGAGCGACTGGAGGTCCGTGTTGATCGCGATGAACTCGACGCCCTCGACGCCTGCCTCGATCATCCGGTTGACCGCGTTGACGCCCGCGCCGCCGACGCCGACGACGCGCAGGACGGGCTCGGTGACCGGCCCGCGGCTCTGCATGCGCCTGGGCTCCGGCTCGGGCGCCCGGGCCGGCCGCTCCATGATGTTCTCGGGGATGTCCGAGGAGAAGACGCTCTTGAGGCGCTCCTCGGGCGTCGGGATCTCGCGCCGCCAGTCCTCTGCGGGCGGCTCCTCGGGGCGGCGCTCCTCGCGCCGCGGCTCCTCGCGACGGGACTCCGGCTCCGGCTTCTCGGCCGGACGCTCGGCGTCGGGGCGGGCCTCCTGCTGCTCCGTCTTGCGGAAGAGGTCCGCGAGCGGACCCTCGCGCATGCTCGCCCGGTTACCGGTTCCCATTCGCCAGGACCTCCTTTGCCAGCTGACGGTAGGCGTAGGCGGCCTTGCCGTCAGGGTCGTACTTGAGCACCGACATCCCCTTGACCGGCGCCTCCGCGAAGCGCACGGTCTTGTTGATCCGGGAGGCGAAGACGCGATCGCCGAAGTTCTCCTCGAGAATCTCGATCGCCTCCTTGGCGTGCACGGTCCGGTTGTCGACGAGCGTCGGCAGGATGCCTTCGATCTCGATGTCCGGGTTGAGCTCGTCGCGCACCATGGACAGCGTGTTCTGGAGCTGGATCAGCCCACGCATGGACAGATACTCGCATTGCACGGGGACGATTACCTTGTCCGAGGCCGTCAGAGCGTTGATCGTGAGCAGGCCTAGGCTCGGCGGGGTGTCGATGAAGATGTAGTCGTAGTCCTCCTTCACGGGCGCGAGGGCCTTCCGGAGGGCGCGTTCCCGGCCGATCATCGTCGACATCGCGATCTCGGCGCCGGCGAGGTCGATCGAGGCGCAGGCCACGTCCACCTCGCGCTTCCGGATCACCTCGCGCATCGACAGCCCGTGCACCAGCACGTCGTACATCGAGGCCTCGAGCGAGTCCGGATCGATGCCCTGGCTCATCGTCAGGTTGGCCTGGGGATCCAGGTCCACGCAGAGGGTGCGGTGGCCGCTCTCCACGAAGGCCGCGGCGAGGTTGAGGGTCGTCGTGGTCTTTGCCACGCCCCCCTTCTGATTGGTGAAGGCGATGACGGTCACGAAGTGCCTATTCGCACGCGCGCGGGGGAATCCTTCAGGCTTCCGTCCGATCGCTGAGCTACTGGACAAGCGCCTGGTGCTCGTCACCGGCAAGGGCGGGGTCGGAAAGACCACCGTCGCGGCCGCCCTCGGGCTCAAGGCGGCGGCCCGCGGTCTGCGCACGATCGTCTGCGAGGTGGCCGAGCAGGAGCGCCTCGCGACGCTCTTCGGCCAGGCCCCCGACGGCTACCGCGAGCGGGAGCTCGGGCAGGGCCTGTTCGGCATCTCGGTCGACCCCGAGCGCGCCAAGGCCGAATGGCTCCAGTACCAGCTCAAGTCCGGCACGCTGGCCGGGCTCCTCGGCGGCAGCCGCATCTTCCAGTACCTCACGGCGGCCGCGCCGGGGCTCACCGAGCTCGTGACGATCGGCAAGGTCTGGGAGCTCGCCCAGCTCCAGCGCAAGACCCCGAAGTCCGCCCCCTACGACCTGGTGATCGTCGACGCGCCCGCCACCGGCCACGGCATGGCGATGCTCACCGCCCCGCGGACGTTCTCCGAGGTCGCCCGGGTCGGCCCGATCCACCGCCAGGCGGGGATCATCCACCGCTTCCTCGCAGACCCGGCGGCGACCGGCGTCGTCACCGTCGCGCTGCCGGAGGAGATGCCGGTCAACGAGACGCTCGACCTCGGAAGGTGGCTGCAGCGGGACATGGGAATGGGAATCGACCGGATCGTGGTCAACCAGGTGCTGCCGGAGCGCTTCAGCTCGGCGGAGGCGGAGCGGCTCGAGGCGGCGGACTCCTCGGCCGCGGTGCGCGCCGCGCTCACCGAGTACCGGCGGGCGCGGATCCAGCGCTCGCAGCTGCGGCGGCTGCGGCGCGCGACGGACGCGCCCGTGAGCACCCTCCCGTTCCTGTTCGCGCCCGACTTCGGCCCCGACCAGCTCCAGGCCCTCGCGAGGAAGCTGTGAACCGGATCCTCGCTCGAAAGGAGGTCTGCGTCTGCGCCGGCTCCGGCGGGGTCGGCAAGACGACCACGTCGGCGGCCATCGCCGCCGGGATGGCCCGCCGCGGGAAGAAGGTCGCCGTGCTGACCATCGACCCCGCCAAGCGGCTCGCGAACTCGCTCGGCCTCCCCGAGCTCGGCAACGAGGAGCGGCGGGTGCCGGGCGACTTCGGCGATGGCGAGCTCTGGGCCATGATGCTCGACGCCAAGCGGACCTTCGACGAGCTGATCGAGTGGCACGCGCCCGATCCGGAGACGCGCGACGCCGTGCTCGGGAACCGGATCTACCAGGAGCTCTCGAACGCGGTGGCCGGCTCGCAGGAGTACATGGCGATGGAGAAGCTGCACGAGCTCCACCAGGAGGGCCGCTACGACCTGCTCGTCCTCGACACGCCGCCCACCCGCAACGCGCTCGACTTCCTCGACGCGCCCAGACGGCTGTCGACCTTCATCGACTCGCGCTCGCTCCAGCTGTTCACGATGCCGGGCCGCGTGGGGCTCCGCGTGCTCGGCCGCGGGACCGGCGTCGTCTTCTCCGTGATGAAGCGGGCGACGGGCATCGACCTTCTCCAGGACCTGTCCGAGTTCTTCCGCAGCTTCGGCACGATGTCGGCGGGCTTCCGCGAGCGGGCCGAGCACGTGAACGCCCTGCTGGCGGACAGCCGCACCGCCTTCGTGCTGGTCACCTCACCCGCCCCGGACGCGGTCACCGAGGCCGAGTTCTTCCACCACCGCCTGCTCGACCAGGGCCTGCCCTTCGCCGGCGTCGTGGTCAACCGGATGCATCCGCTGGCCGCGAACTCCGACACCGCGCTCCCCGGCTCGCTGGGCGATGAGCTGCGCGGCAAGGTCCTCCGCAACCTCGAGGACTACCGCGTCCTGGCCGAGCGCGACAAGGCGAGCCTGGACCGCCTCCGCTCGATCCTCGGCCGCAAGCCGATGATCACCGTCCCGGAGCTGGACGACGACGTGCACGACCTCGCCGGCCTGGAGCGGATGAACGAGTACCTCTTCGGGGTCAGCTAGCGGTGCGTGACGCCCTCTTGGACGAAGTTCGCCAGCTTCGGTCCCTCGACCACGATCTCGCCTAGCGCCTCATCGATCGCCTCGAGGACGTCGGCGGACAGCTCCTTGCCGGACGCCGCCGCGTTCGAGTGCACCTGGTCCGGCCGCGAGGCGCCGATGATCGCCGAGGCCACATTCTCCTCGCGCAGGACCCAGGCGAGCGCGAGCTCGACCAGGGACAGGCCGGCCTCCTCGGCGATCGGCGCGAGGCGCTGCACCGCTTCGAGCGTGGGGTCCGCCATGTAGCGGTCCATTGCCCAGCCCATCGAGTCGCTGGCGGCGCGTGAGTCCGACGGCGGCTGCCGGCCCGGCTCGTACTTGCCGGTGAGCACCCCCTGCGCGAGCGGCGACCAGACGACCTGCGAGATCCCGTGCTCGCGGCAGAAGGGGATCAGCTCAGCCTCGGGCGCCCGCCAGATCATGTTGTACTGCGGCTGCGAGGAGACCCACTTCCTGGCCCCGGGCACCTCCAGGCCGGCCTCGATCTGCTCGACGGTCCACTCGCTGAAGCCGAGCTCGCGCACCTTGCCGGCCTCGCAGACCTCGGTCAACGCCTCCATCGTCTCCTCGATCGGGGTGTCCGGATCGGGGCGGTGGCACTGGTATAGGTCGACGTGGTCCACCCGGAGCCGCTCGAGCGAGGCGTCGATCTGCTTGTGGATCTGCTCCCGCGAGAGGCCCTTGTCCGACTCGTCGTCGCTCATCTGGAAGAAGACCTTCGTCGCGAGCACGTACGAGTCGCGGTCGAACTGCGGCAGGATCTCGCCCCAGGCGCGCTCGGCCGCGCCCTGCCCGTAGATGTTCGAGGTGTCGAAGAAGTTGATCCCGGCGTCGAACGCCGCGCGCGTGCAGGCCTCGGTCTGGTCCCGCTCGACCCCGGACCCGTAGGTCAGCCAGGATCCGAGCGAGATCTCCGAGACCTGGATGTCAGAGTCGCCGAGCTGCCGGAAGCGCACGGCGCGGGACTATACGGGCGCCGAGTAGCTCTCCGGGTCCTCGTCCAACGGGGCCCAGTCGGCGGAGGCCGTGACGCCCTCCAGGTGTGACTCCTCCGGCTCGGGCTCCTGCGGCTCGGGCTCCTCCCGCGGGCGCAGCTCCGCCGTGATCCGCCGCGGCCGCATGTCGTGGATCTCGATCTCCGTGGTGTCCGGCCCGCGCTCGAGGAGGATGTCGTCGGCCAGCGACTTGAGGTCCGGGTTCAGGTAGCCGCAGAGGATGTCCCGCAGCAGCGCGCGCGTGTGCCCCTCGAGCTCGACCACCAGCTCCCGAGGCGACTGCGGTCCGATCCAGTCGCCGAGGTTCTCGCCGTGACCGCCGCCCATCACATAGCGCTCGAGCGACAGAGCCAGGTCGACTCGGCGCTGAAGCGCCCGGCGCTCGCCGTCCTCGGCGCAGAGGGCCGCGAGGCGCAGGCCGAGGCTCGCCAGGCCGGCCTCGCCGCCGGCGTCGAGCAGCGCGCGCACGGCCAGCAGGTAGTCGGGCAGGGCCTCCGCGTCGAGGCGCCTCGAGCAGCCGCTCTCGAAGCGCGCGAGCGCCCAGCCGACGGCGCCGGCCGGCGCGGAGCGTCCGATGAGGGCGAGGAACTCGCGCAGGTCGGCCTCCTCGCCCTCGAGCAGCACCCACGGCTCGCCGCGCGAGGCGCCGTCCGACTGGATCTCGAAGGGAGTCCAGCGGGCCTCCCCCGAGCGTCGCCAGCCGACGCCGGCGAGCGACACGCCGCCCGCCTTGAACAGCCGCAGACCGGTGACGAGCTCGCGGAACCGGGCGGCGGCCTCGTCGTCGGGCCCCTCGTCGTCCGGGGAGACGTCCCGCTGGAGGATGCAGGCGACGGCATCCGGGTCGAGCGGGGCGCCCAGGGTGGCGGCGGGGACGAGCGCCAGCCCGTCGCCGAGGTCGACGCGGTCGGCGTCCATGTCGAACCCGTGCAGGATCGCGGCGGCGCTTGCCGGCACCGTGTCGCGGTAGAGCGTCAGCTCGACCTCCTCGTAGACGCGCTCGAAGCGCTCCTCGGGGAAGGCGAAGCTGGTCGCGTCCTCGTAGAGCCGCTCGAGCATCGCCTGGAGCGCCGGCTCGGCCTGCACGCCGCGCAGCCCGTTCACGCGCAGCCAGGAGGACGCGCCGGCGCCGAGGGTGCCGGCTGCCGACTCGCAGGTGGGCAGCTCGCGCAGCCGCGGCCAGCGTTCGCCAAGGAAGCGCTCCGTCAGCGGCCGGTAGCGGTAGAGCGCGGGGCCGCGGCGGCCGCCCTCGTTCTCCACGTCGAACTCGAGCTCCGCGCCCTCGCGCTCGTCCTTCACCAGCAGGGCCGCCGCTTCTAGCGCAAAGTCCTTGAGCGCGTCGTGGAGGACGCGATTTCGCATGCCGGCGGATTCGCCTCCGCGGGCTGTGTTCCTGCCCTCAGGCGGCGGCGACGGCGGGCTGGCGCTCGCGCGGCTGGTCGGTCTCGCAGGCGCCGAGCCACTCGCGCCCGTAGTGGCGCATGTCCTCGATCAGCGGCAACAGCGCCTTCCCCTTGGGCGTGAGCGAGTACTCGACTCGCGGCGGGACCTCGGGGTAGGTGTGGCGCTCGACTATGCCCTGCTCCTCGAGCGCCCGGAGGCGCAGCGAGAGCGTCCGCGGGCTGATGCCCGCGAGCGACCGCTCAAGCTCACAGAAGCGCGTGCGGCCGTCGGCGAGGTCGCGAATCACGAGGATGGTCCACTTCCCGCAGATGATGTCCGCGGTGGCGCATACCGGACAGGAATCGTCGTTCTGGTGGTGCATAGCGAAGCCCTGCGCTTGAGTCTAGCGCAAGACTTCACCAACTGAAGTAATGATGGTGCGGTGCTCGCCCGATCACCGATCGGCCTCCGCTCCTCCCCGGCTCAGCCGCCCACTCAGCCGCCCAGGACGTTGCCGAGGACGCCGCCGCCACCACCGCTGCTGCCCTGGGCGCCGGTGACCGTGACCCGGCCCTCGCTCGGCTGCACCAGCACCCAGCCCTGGCCGGAGAACGCCATCTGTACCGACTCGCCCGAGCCGCGGCCGATGAAGTTCTTCAGCTTGACGTCGGTCTTGACGCTCGTCTGGACGCTGCTGGCCCAGGTGATCGCCGCCTGAGGGTCGGCGAAGGTCGGCGCCTCGGCCGTATTGAGCAGCACCGGCGGCCCGTCGGACAGGACCGCGACCCAGCCGCTGCCGGTGAGCGCGGTGTTGAACAGGCCGCCGCCCATCATGCCGCTGAACCCCTGGACGCGCTGGATGTCCCAGTCGATGCCCTCGTCAAAGGCCAGCAGGTTCGCCCCGTTGACCGTGATCGCGTCGTTCTCGAGCTTCAGCAGGTGGATGTCCTGAGCGGTGTCGGCGAGGAAGACCTCGCCGCTGCCCGACATCTTCATCAGGCTCTGGCCCTCGCCGGTCACCGCCTTCTTGACGAGGCGGCTCATCCCGCCCGAGCCGGCGTGCTCGAACGAGACGTCGCCCTGGTAGGCGACCATCGAGCCGAGCTTCGCCTGAATCGTCACCTGGTTGAGGCTGACCTTCAGCAACTTCGAGTTCTGGAGGGCGAACGCCTCCTGGGACTGGGTCTCCTGAAACTCACCTAGGGTGCTCTGCACCGGGCCTCCTTCATCGTCTTCGCGGGCGGGCTGAGTCACTGTAGGCTGGGCTCGCCCCATGAGCAAGCGCTCGGCGGTCGCCGCCGCGTTCCTTTCCCTGGCCCTGGTTCCGGCCCCCTCCGCGGGCGCGGCCGACCCAACGATGCCGCTCTCGGAGGTGCACCAGGGGATGCACTGCGAGGGCCTCTCGGTGGTGCAGGGAACGACGATCTCGAGCTTCAACGTCGACGTCCTCGACGTGATCGCCGGCGACTCGGCCACGGGCGGGCCGATGATCCTCGTGCAGGTCTCCGGACCGGCCGTCGAGCCGGGCGGCATC
Source organism: Thermoleophilaceae bacterium (assembly GCA_045805365.1). Taxonomy (GTDB): domain Bacteria; phylum Actinomycetota; class Thermoleophilia; order Solirubrobacterales; family Thermoleophilaceae; genus DASXBA01. Next base: position 6,617 of record JBJMLJ010000670.1, on the reverse strand, counting down.
GGCGCCGGCTTCTCCGGCTCGCCCGTGTACTGCCGCGACTCGCACGGCGTGAAGCGCAACGCGGGCGCGATCTCGGCGAGCGTCGGCGACTACGGGAACAAGCTCGCGCTCGTCACGCCGATCGAGGAGATGCTCGGCGAGAGCCCGACGGCGCCGGCGAGCGCCCGCAGCGATCCCGCGCTGAGGCGCGCCGCACGTCCGCTCGCGGGGCCGTTGACCGAGACCGGCCTGTCGGCACGGGCGCGGCGGCTGCTCGTCCGCGCGGGGCGCCGGGTGGGCATCGCGGTCCTGTCGGTGCCGGCCGGGCCGTTCGCCGGCTACCCGACGCAGACGCTGCGGCCCGGCGCGGCGGTGACGACGGCCTACTCGACCGGCGACGTCGCCGTGGGCGCCGTCGGGACGGTGACCTACCGCGACGGCCAGAACGTGTGGGCCTTCGGCCACCCGCTCGACGACGCCGGCGCCCGCTCGATCTTCCTCCAGGACGCCTACGTCTTCGGCGTGGTCCCCAACCCGATCGACTCCGAGGACCTCGGCCTCGGTACCTACAAGCTCGCCAGCTCGAGCGGGCACACCGTGGGCACGCTGACGAACGACGGCGACTTCGCCGTCGTCGGCCGGCTCGGCTCGGCTCCGCCCAGCATCGGGCTCGAGGCCTCGGCGAGCGAGCGCGGCACCCGTCATGCGAGCTTCGTCGACGGCCGGCTGGCGGACGAGCGCGGGCTCGGCCTCGGTGCCTCGGCGGCGCTGACCGCCCCACTGGCCCTGGTCCAGGCGGTCGACGGCGTGCTGCACTCGAGCGAACCGGTCACCCTCTCGGTCTGCGTCCGCTTCCGCGTCGCCGAGCGGAAGCGGCGGCTCGGCTACTGCAACGACTACTTCTCCCCCGACGACGCCGCCTTCGACCTCACGGATGCGGCGGGCCTGGTCGAGGGCTACGACTTCTCCCCGCTCACCCTCCAGGACATCACGGCGCGGGCCAAGTTCCGCCGGGGTGTGAGCGAGGACGTGCTGCTGCGCGCGACGGCGCCGCGGCGCGTGCGGCCCGGTCAGCGCATCCGCGTACGCGCGCTGGTCCGCCGGAGGGGACGCGGCAATGACCGTAGGATCTCGTTCCGGATGCGCGTGCCGCGCTCGCTGCGTCCCGGCCACCGGGCCATGGTGCTGAGCGGCACGGGTCTCTTCTCCTCGCTGGACCTCGAGGAGGAGCTCGGCACGGCGCTCGTCGGCCTGTTCGGCGGCGATGTCTCGTCGCCCGGGCTGGGCGGCCCCGAGCCGCACTCAATCGGCGCGCTCGCCAAGCAGGTCGCCGGGATCCACCGCGGCGTGGGAATCACTGCGCGCTTCCGCCACCGCGGCCGGCGGCGGCTGGTCTACGAGAACGGGAGGGTGGCCTTCTCAGGCAGCGCGCGCGTCAGGCTGCACGTGGTCCGACGGCGTTCTCATCGAGCACCTGCTCCACCGAAGTAGAGCGCTGGCCCTCGGAGCCGACGAGCAGCTTGAAGTCGTGCGGGTGCGTGGCGGCCTTCAGTGCTTCCTCCATCGTCACCCGGCCGGCCTGCACGTGGTCGAGCAGGGCCTGGTCGAAGGTCTGCATCCCGTAGTAGCCCCCCTCGGTGATCGCCTCGTGGAGCCGGCCCGTCTCGTCCGAGTTCATGATCATGTCCCTGACGCGCCCGGTCATGCGCAGGATCTCGCAGACGGCGACGCGGCCATCGCCGTCCGAGGTGCGCACCAGGCGCTGGGAGACGACGCCCTTGAGCGTGCCGGCGAGCATGGCCCGCGCCTGGATCTGCTCGGCCTGGGGGAAGAAGTCGATGATCCGGTTGACGGACTCGGTCGCGTCGACCGTGTGGATCGTCGAGAGCACGAGGTGGCCGGTCTCGGCCGCCGTCAGCGCTGTGCGGACCGTCTCCTCGTCGCGCATCTCGCCGATCAGGATCACGTCCGGGTCCTGACGCAGGACGCGCCGCAGCGCCCGGGCGAATGAGGCGGTGTCGTCGCCCACCTCGCGCTGGTTGATGATCGACTGCTTGTCGCGGTGCAGGAACTCGATCGGGTCCTCGATCGTGACGATGTGCTTGGCGGTCTGGGAGTTGATGCGGTCGATCATCGCCGCGAGCGTCGTGCTCTTGCCCGAGCCCGTGGTGCCGGTGAGCAGGATGATTCCGCGCTCCTCGTCGGCCAGGTCGTTGATGACCTCCGGGAGCATGAGCTCCTCGACGGTCTTGATCTGGAACGGGATCGCCCGGCAGACGAGCGATACCGAGCCGCGCTGGCGGAAGGCGTTCACGCGGAAGCGCGCCACGCCGGGAAGGCTGTAGGAGAAGTCGACCTCGCTGTCGCGCTCGAACTCCTCGAGCTTCGCCTCGTTGGTGAGCATGTGCGTGATCACCTGCTCGGTGACCTCGGGCGTCAGCGCGTCCTCGCCCTCGAGGGGCTCGAGCTTGCCGTGCCGCCGGATGAGCGGCGGTGAGGGGACCTTGATGTGCAGGTCGGAGCCCTCGTTCTCAATAACGCGCATGAGAGCGTCGTCGACGTCGAATGCCATGGGTCTCTAATCGACCCGTTGGCGGCGGTGCTTTAGGCGACGTCGCGGAGCTTCTGAGCTTCGGCCAGGGACTGAAGCTTCTTGAGGCTCTGATTCTCGATCTGGCGGATGCGCTCGCGGGTGACGTTGAACGTCCGTCCAACCTCGTCCAGCGTGCGTGGATGCTCCCCGCCGAGCCCGTAACGCAGCTCCAGAACGCGGCGCTCGCGATACGAGAGGTTCTCCAGCGCCTCGCGCAGCGCCTCCTTGGTGAGGATCTCGGCGGCGCGCTCGTAGGGCGACTCGGCCCGCTCGTCGGCGATGAACTGGCCGAACTCGGACTCCTCCTCGTCGCCGACCGGCTTCTCGAGCGAGACCGGCGCCTGCGCCGAGCGCTTGATCGAGTCGACCTCGTCGGGCTCGATGCCGGTGACCTCGGCGATCTCGTCGGGCGTGGGCTCGCGGCCCAGCTCGGTGACGAGCTTGCGCTCCGCGCGGCCGATCTTGTTGAGCTTCTCGACCACGTGCACCGGGATCCGGATCGTGCGCGCCTTGTCGGCGAGCGCGCGGGCGATCGCCTGGCGGATCCACCAGGTGGCGTAGGTCGAGAACTTGAAGCCCTTGCGGTAGTCGAACTTCTCCGCGGCGCGAACCAGTCCAAGCGTGCCCTCCTGGATCAGGTCGAGGAAGGGCAGGCCCTGGTTGCGGTAGTTCTTGGCGATCGAGACGACCAGCCGCAGGTTCGACTCGACCATCTTCTGCTTGGCGTCGAGGTCGCCGCGCTCGATGCGCTTGGCGAGGTCGACCTCCTCCTGCGCGGTCAGCAGCCGGACCTTGCCGATGTCCTTGAGGAACAGCTGGAGGCTGTCCGTCGTCATGTCCGGCTTCAGGTCGATGGTCGCCTTGGCCTTGCGGCGGCCCCGCTTGCCGTCCACGGCACGCTCGTCCTCGGGACGATTGGCGAGCGCCGGGTCGTCCTCGACCAGCTCGATCTCCGACTTCTCCAGGAAGCCGTGCAGCTCCTCGACATCGCCCTCGTCGAGGTCGACTTCGGCCAGGGCCGTGGCGACCTCGGCGTAGGTCAGCACGCCGGTCTGCTGGCCCTTGGCCATGAGGAGCTTGACCTCCTCCAGCTCTTGCAATTCAGCTACGGACATCCATTCCCTATCGTCGCGCAGGGACGACCGGCGAGGCGGTCGCCCCATTCAAACAGACGTTCGTTGAGTCTAAGGCTTCAGTTTGTGTAGTCAAGCGGCGCACCGCGGATTTTGCGCTGACTTGCCAGTCAACCAATCCATTCTTACCCAAAAACGGGTCCTCGCGTTACGGTTCGGCCGGAAAACGCTTCGACAAGCCCTGCCGTGAGCTGTACCCGGCGCCCCTCGGTTTAGACTGGCCGGCCATGCAGGACGATGGCGGCGACGTGCTGGGCAACCTCCCGCGAACGCGCCCCGGACGGCGCAGCGAGAAACGCGAGAGTCAGGCCCGGCCCAAGCGGCCGCGCCGCTCGCCGCCGCCGCCCCCGCCGCCCGAGCCGGATCCCGTCGGCGACGCGGTGCGCGCCGCCGCGGGGGTGGCCGGAGCGGGCATCCGGGTGGCGAACGGGATCACCCGCGAGCTGCTCCGCCGGCTCCCGCGCCCTTGAGGCCCTACCTCTCGACCTTCTACCGCAAGGCCTACGAGGACAATGTCACCGGCCTCGCCGGGATGGTGGCCTACAACCTGCTGCTCTCCGTCTTCCCACTCGCGCTGCTGGCGCTCTTCATAGCCGGCCAGGTGCTCCAGTCGGGCGACCTGGAGCGCAGCGTCCTCAAGGACATGCGCCAGCTCTTCCCGACCGCGACCGACCACACCCTGACCACCGCCCTCAACCGCGTCCGCGACTCCTCGGCGGGGTTCGGAGTGCTCGCGTTCGTGTCGAGCGTCTGGATCGGCGCCTCGTTCTGGGGCGCGCTCGACACCGCCTTCTGCCGCATCTACCACGTGCGCTGCCGCAAGTGGGTCGAGCAGAAGCGCTTCGCGCTGGCCATGTTGCTGGTGGTGCTGCTCTTCATGGCCGCGACCGTGGCGGTGCCGACGCTCCAGAGCCTGCTCCGAACTAGCGCCGGCGATCTCCCGTTCGGGCTCTCGGCGATCCCCGACCTCGTCTACTGGCTGTCGCTCGTCGCGGGGCTCGGGCTGCTGTTCCTGATCCTCTGCATCGTCTACTGGAGCGTGCCCAACCGCCTCGTCCCCTGGCGGGCGATATGGCCCGGCTCGGCGGGCGCTACCGCGGCGATCGGACTCGTCGACATCGCCTTTCCCGCCTACCTGAACCACATCTCGACGATCGCCCGCTTCGGCACGACCTTCGTCTTCGTCGTCATCGTCCTCGTCTGGTTCTACGCGCTCGCGCTGATCATCCTCGGTGGAGGGATCATCAACGCCATGCGGTTCGAGCTGCACGAGACGGGTGAGCTGAGCGTCGAGGAGGGGTGAACCCGCCAAGGTTCCCCCGTGTTCCTCCGCAACGGTGATGGCTCGCGCATTCGGAGTATGCTGCCCGCGATGGCCTCCGGCGCGACGGAAGCTCCTCGCTGCCTCATCGTCGACGACCATCCGGTGGTTAGAGCCGGCGTCCGTGCAGTGATCGAGGGAGCCTGGAAGGGAGCGGAGGTGGCGGACGCCACCACCCTCGAGGACGCGACGGAGATGCTCGAGGGCGGCAACCCGGACGTCGTCATCATCGACCCCTGGCGCGCGGGCGTCGACGTGGGCGACATCGTCAAGCGGCTACAGAAGGACATCCACGCCCCGATCGTGATCTTCACCTCCGATGGCGGCGCCCGCCTCCTCAGTGAGTCGCTTAAGGCCGGCGTGAAGGGGTACGTACGCAAGGACTCACCCTCCGAGGACCTGGTCCGCGCCGTCGAAGCCGCGCGTACTGGCGACTTCTACGTCGATCCGGGGCTGTCATCCACGATCGTGCTCGACGAAGGCGACCGCACCCTGAGCGCGCGACAGCGCGAAATCCTGCAGATGCTTGCCGACGGCATGCAGACCGACGCCGTGGCCCAGAAGCTCGGCCTCTCGACGGAGACCGTCCGGACCCACACCAAGCGGATCCTGGCCAAGCTCGAGGCATCGACGCGGACCCAGGCGGTCGCCATCGGCATCCGCCACGGGCTGATCGAGTAGGCGCCGACCGGCAATCGCTCGCCGTCAGCCGGCGAGGAACGCCCGCAGCGAGGCGCCCAGCTCCTCCGGCGCCTCCTCCGGGATGAAGTGCCCGGAGGGAAGCGGGCCTCCTTGGACGTCATTGGCCCAGACCCGCCAGACGGGCAGCGGGCCATCGGAGAGCGCGTCCTCCTCCGCGCCCCAGTGCACGAGGACGGGGCAGCGGATCTTGCGGCCCTGGCGGCGGTCGTCCGCGTCCATCGGGCGGTCGATGTGGAACGAGGCCCGGTACTCGGCGCAGATGCCCGTCAGGTGCTCCGGCGTGAAGGCGCGCAGGTAGCGCTCCGTGGCCTCCTCGGAGATCGCGTCGGGCGAGGCCGCCCAGGTCGTCAACGCGTGGCGGAGGAAGTACTCGGCGCTGGCGCCCACGACTCGCTCCGCGAAGGGGGGCGGCTGGGCGAGGAGGAACCAGGGGAGGTATTCGAGCGCGGTCTCCTCGGTCATCCGCTCGAACTGGTCGATCGTGGGGACGACGTTGAGGACCGCCAGCCGCTGGACGACCTCGGGATGGTCCAGCGCCATCCGGTATGCGACCCGCCCGCCGCGGTCGTGGCCGACCACGGCGAAGCGCTCAAAGCCCAGCCCCGCCATGACCTCGACGAGCTCGGCCGCCCGGTCGCGGTTGCTGTAGCCCTCGCCAAGCAGTCCGCCGGGCGCGGAGCGGCTGTCGCCGTATCCCTTGAGGTCGCAGACGACGACGGTGTTGGCGGCGATGAGCGCCGGGGCGGCCGGACGCCAGCAGTAGTGGGTCTCGGGGAAGCCGTGCAGCAGCAGGACCGGCGGGCCGCTGCCGGCGGTGCCGGGGCGGTAGGTCGTCGGCCCGACAGCGAGCTCGGTGTACTCGAAGCCCTCGATGCCTGCCGGCCTAGCT
>JBJMLJ010000669.1:0-2230 GCA_045805365.1 Thermoleophilaceae bacterium | reverse complement strand
TCTTCGTCGGCGGCTTCGCCGGCGGGCTGATCGGGATCGCCTGCGTGACCATCGGCCTCGGAGCCGCCCTGCTCCTGCTGTTCCTGGAGGTCGGGCTCAGCGAGGATCGCCAGCGGGCGGAGGACGAAGAGCGCCGCCGACGGAGGTCGGCCGGGCCGCTGCACCGGGATCGCCGCCTGCGCCAGCCGCAGTGGCCGCGCCGCCCCGGATGACGCTGATCGAGCGCGTGCGCAGGCTCTGTCTCGCACTGCCGGAGGCGTTTGAGGTCGAGACCTGGGAGCACCCGACCTTCCGGGTGGGGAGCGGGCGCGGGAAGATGTTCTGCATCGCCGCCGAGGACGGCTCGTCGGTCACGCTGAAGGCGGATCCGGCGGAGCGCGAGGCGGTGCTCGCCCAGGGCGATCCGTTCTACACCCCGGCGTACGTCGGCCACAAGGGCTGGGTGGGGATCAGGGTCGACGACCCGGGGATCGACTGGGAAGAGGTGGCGGAGCTGATCGCCACCAGCTACTGCCTGGTGGCGCCCAAGCGCCTGGCCGGAACGGTCACGAGCCCGCCCTCGCTCGAGGCGTAGACTTGGGCGCGTGCCCGGCTGACGCTAGAGAACCGCTCCTGAGTGGCTCGGCGGCGGCGCCCGAGCGCCGCCTCGAGAATCTTCTACCCTGCGCCCGCGATGGCGCAGCGAGAGACAGCGCCGTTCGGCTCCTGGCGCTCGCCGATCAGCGCTGAGCTCGTTGCCAGGGCGGGGACCCGGCTGGCCGAGCCCCAGATCGGCGAGGACGGCTCGGCGTGGTGGCTCGAGGGGCGGCCGGCCGAGGGCGGGAGGACCGTGCTGGTTCGCAGGACGCCCGGCGGCGAGCCCGAGGACGTCACTCCGGAGGGCTTCTACGTTCGGACGCGGGTGCACGAGTACGGCGGCGGCGCCTGGCTGCTACACGGCGAGACCGTCTTCTTCTCCAACTTCGAGGACCAGCGGCTCTACCGCCAGGACCCGGGAGAGGCGCCTCGTGCGATCAGCCCCGAGCCGCCGGCGCCCGCGGCTCTCCGCTATGCCGACGGCCGCGCGACCCCGGACGCCCGGTACGTCGTCTGCGTTCGGGAGACGCACACCGGCGACGACGTCGTCAACGAGCTCGTGGCCGTGCCGGCGGACGGCTCGGGCGACCCGGCCGTGCTGGCGAGCGGGCGCGACTTCTACTCCTTTCCCCGGATCAGCCCCGACGGCGGCTCGCTCGCCTGGACCTGCTGGGACCACCCGAACATGCCCTGGGACGGCACGGAGCTGTGGGTCGCGCCGCTCGGAGACGGCGAGCTCGGGGAGCCGCGGCTGGTGGCCGGAGGCCCGGACGAGTCCGTCTTCCAGCCGGAGTGGAGCCCGGAGGGCGTGCTCCACTTCGTCTCCGACCGGAGCGGCTGGTGGAACATCCACGGCGAGGCTGAGGCGCTCACCTCCGAGGCGGCCGAGCTCGGCTACCCGCAGTGGCTGTTCGGCGGCGCGACCTACGCCTTCCTCGCCGACGGCGGCATCGCTTGCGTCCGCTGCGACCGCGGCGAGGAGCGCCTCTGCCTGCTGGCGCCGGGGGGTGACAGCCCGGAGGATCTCGGGCTGCCCTACACGTCGTTCGAGTTCCCCTGCCTGCGCAGCCGCGGGAACACGCTCGTCTTCATCGCCGGAAGCCCGGAGCAGGAGGCGGAGATCGTGTCCCTGGAGCTCCCGGGTGACGAGCCGGTGCCGCTCAGGTCGTCGAAGGACGAGCCGGTCGACCCGGCCTACGCATCGCCGCCACGGGCGATCGAGTTCCCAACCGCCGGCGGCCTGACCGCCCACGCCTTCTACTACCCGCCGGCGAACCCGGACTTCCATGGGCCGGACGGCGAGCGCCCGCCCCTGATCGTGGAGATCCACGGTGGGCCCACGAGCCACCGCACCCCGGAGCTCCACCGGTCGACGCTCTTCTGGACGAGTCGCGGCTTCGGCATCGTGGACGTCAACTACGGCGGCAGCACCGGCTTCGGCCGCGACTACCGGGAGCGCCTGCGCGGCACCTGGGGGATCGTGGACACGGCGGACTGCATCGCCGCCGCGCGCTACCTCGCCGACTCCGGCGAGGTGGACGGGGACAAGCTGCTCATCCACGGCGGCAGCGCGGGCGGCTACACGACCCTGTGCGCACTCGTCTTCCACGACTCCTTCGCAAGCGGCGCCAGCTACTACGGGGTCGCCGACGCC
>JBJMLJ010000668.1:0-7908 GCA_045805365.1 Thermoleophilaceae bacterium | reverse complement strand
GCGCTGCGGCACCCTCGTCGAGGCCCGCCAGCTCGAGCAGTGGTTCTTCAAGATCACCGAGTACGCGGACCGCCTGCTCGAGGACATGCGCGACATCGAGTGGCCGCCCAACGTCCTGACGATGCAGGAGAACTGGATCGGACGCTCCGAGGGCGCCGAGGTGGTCTTCCGCTGCGAGGAGCTGGGCGTGGACTACCCGGTCTTCACGACCCGCCCCGACACGCTTTTCGGCGCCACCTTCTTCGTGATGGCCCCCGAGCACCCGGACGTGTTCCGGATGAGCGATTCGCCCGAGGTCCACGACTACGTCAACAGGGCGCTCAACGAGTCCGCCGAGGAGCGCGGAGACGAGAGCAAGGAGAAGACGGGCGTGCCGCTGGGGAAGACGGTCACGAATCCCGTCAACGGCGAGCAGATCCCCGTCTTCGTCGCCGACTACGTGCTGATGGAGTACGGCACCGGGGCGATCATGGCGGTGCCGGCCCACGACGACCGCGACTTCGACTTCGCCAAGGCCTTCGACCTGGAGATCCGCCCGGTGGTCGACTGCGGCGAGCTGCCCTGCACCGGCGACGGCCCGCTGATCAACTCCGGCCAGTTCGATGGGACGCCGGCGCCAGAGGCCAAGCGCGCGATCACCGAATGGGTCGGGGAGCGGGGCCTCGGCAAGCCGACCGTCAACTACCGCCTGCGCGACTGGCTCCTGTCCCGCCAGCGCTACTGGGGCTGCCCGATCCCGATCGTCTATTGCGACCAGTGCGGCTTGGTGCCCGTGCCGGAGGAGCAGCTCCCGATCGAGCTGCCCGACATCGAGGACTACGCGCCCAAGGGCCGCTCGCCGCTGGCGGCCGCCGAGGACTGGGTGCACACGGAGTGCCCCCGGTGCGGCGGCCCGGGCCACCGCGAGACGGACACCATGGACACCTTCGTCGACTCCTCCTGGTACTTCCTGCGCTACTGCGACGCCCGCAACGACCAGGCCGCCTGGGACCGCGAGGTGCTCCGCCGCTGGATGCCGGTCGACCAGTACATCGGCGGCGTCGAGCACGCGATCCTGCACCTGATGTACGCCAGGTTCTTCGTCAAGGCCCTGGCGGACATGGAGCTGCTCGACGTGCAGGAGCCGTTCGCGCGGCTGTTCACGCAGGGAATGGTCACCCGCGCGGGCGCCAAGATGTCCAAGACCAAGGGCAACGTGGTCAGCCCCGCCGAGCTCGTCGAGCGCTACGGCGCGGACACGCTGCGCTGCTACATCCTCTATGTCGGCCACCCCGCAGAGGGCGGCGACTGGTCGGACGAGGGCATCGACGGCCTCTTCCGCTTCCTGTCGAGGATCTGGCGCGCGGCGCAGGAGGCGCCGGACAGCGCGGACGAGCCGCAGGGCGAGCCGAGCGCGCTGCTGCGGAAGACGCACTGGGCGATCGAAAAGGTCACCCGCGACCTCGGCGACCGCTTCGCCACTCATACGGCGCTCGCCGCCGTGATCGAGCTGGTCAACGAGCTCTACAAGGAGCGCGACTCGGCCGATCCCTCACACGTCCGCTTCGCGATCGCCACGGCCGCCTCGCTGGCCTTCCCCTTCGCGCCGCACCTCGGCTCCGAGGTATACGAGCAGCTGACGGGCAGGCGGGTCTGGGAGGAACCGTGGCCGCAGGCCGACCGGGACCTCCTCGTGGCGGACACCGTTGCGCTCGTCGTCCAGATGAACGGCAAGCTGATCGACCGCCTCCAGGCGCCGGCCGACGCGTCCGAGGAGGAGCAGGAGCGGATAGCGCGCGAGTCCGAGAAGCTGGCTGCCCGGCTCGACGGCAAGGAGATCGTCAAGACCGTCGTTGTGCCTGGAAAACTCGTGAATTTCGTCGTGCGCTGAGAGCTTTTCGCGCGTAGGTTGTGCATCCCGGCGGACCGGCGCGCGGGCGTTGTACGAGGCGCATACTGCGCGGGTCGTCTGGCATCCAGGAAGAGGAGAGCCATGGCAGGGGGACTCGTTTCGTTCGACCCTGAGGTAGGGGCGCAGCTGGACGCTGCGCGCGAGCTGCTGGGAATGGAGCTCGCCTACATCGCGGAGGTGAACGGGGGCTATCAGGCCTACCGTGCGGCCTCCGGGGACACACTGAGCTTCGGGCTCGAAGTGGGGGACGCCGTCCCCCTCGACCAGAGCCCGTGCAGCGTCGTGGAAGAGACGCTGCCGACCGCGATCGCCGACACCGGCCGCCGCGAGGGGGTTCGCTCCTACGTCGGCGTGCCGCTGCGGCTTTCGGACGGGGAGGTGTTCGGCTATCTCTGCTGCCTCAGCGGGCGGCCGAACCGCTCGCTCGGTCAGCGCGAGGTCCGCGTGCTCGAGGTGCTGGCACGCCTGATCGCCGATCGCATCGAGCACGACCGGCTCGCCGCCGACCGGCGTGCGCTCGAGCGGGAGAACGGCAGGCGCCAGATCGAGGCCACGGGGGTGGGCGCGTTCCTCGCCGCCCTCGAGATCCGCGACAGCTACACGAGCCGGCACTGCGACGCGGTGGTGGAGCTCGCGCTCGACGTGGCTGAGGTCCTCGACGTGGAGCTAGACGGGCAGCGGGCCGTCGGCCAGGTCGCGCTTTTGCACGACATCGGGAAGATCGGAGTGCCCGACGCGGTGCTCCAGAAGCCGGGTCCCCTGGATGTCGAGGAGTGGACGGTCATGCGGAGCCATCCGGAGGTCGGGGCGCAGATGGTCTCGTCGGTCATCGGTCTCAGTCATCTCGCGCCGGCGGTGCGGGCGGAGCACGAGCGCTGGGACGGGAACGGCTACCCGGACGGCCTGCGCGGCGAGAAGATCCCGGTCGAGAGCCGGATCGTCTTCGCCTGCGACGCCTTCCACGCGATGACCTCCGATCGGCCGTACCGCCGTGCGCTGCCGCGGTCGGACGCGATCGCCGAGCTCGAGCTCGGACGCGGCAGTCAGTTCTGCCCCGTGACGGTGGACGCCCTGCTGACGAAGGTGACCGCGGTCGACGGCGCCAGCGCCGTGGCGGCGTAGGCCGAGACGCCGCGGGCTACAACTCGGCCAGGACCTCGCGCGCGGCCCGCTCGCCCGAGCGGACCGCGCCGTCCATGTAGCCGTTCCAGTAGGTCGAGGTCTCGGCGCCGGCCCAGTGGATGCGGCCGATCGGCCGCCGGATCCATCGGCCGTACTCCGAGAGCGCCCCAGGGGTCGTGAAGCCGACGGGACAGCCCCGGGTCCACACCTCGGTGGCCCAGTCCATCTCGAGGTAGCTCCGGGGATGGAGAGCCCGCTCGCCGAAGTAACGGGCGAACGACTCGAGGACGCCGCGGCGCCGCCTCGCCCTGACCCTCGGGCCCCAGTCGCGCGCCTGGTCACCGCCGACGAAGCCGATCAGCACGCCTGGCTTGCCCCCCGGTGGGCTCGTGTCGAAGGTCGAAGTCGCCGGCCCGGTGTCGCCGACGGCCTGCCCGGATAGGCCATCCTCGCGCCAGAAGGCGGTGTCGTAGACGGCCTCGCACTTGAGGAGCCAGCCCTGCGGATAGCGCTGGAGGAGCTGCACCCGGCGGGCGTGCATCTTCGGGTGGTATTCGATCTCGGCGGTCAGGGTCGGCGGGATTGCGACGATCACCCGCTTGGCCCTCACGGTCAGCCGATCCGAGTCGACGCGGACTCCGTGGTCGAGCCGAGTGATCCCACGCACCGGTGACTCGAGCACCACCCGCGAGCCCAGCCGCTTCGCGAGCCGCAGCGCGATCAGCTGGGTGCCGCCCACGAAGCGAGTCTCCTGGGCGCCGCCGGCGGTCGTGATCAGTCGTAGCAGGCTGCCCGGGGTGCGCTCGTTGCCGGCGGCCGCGATGTAGAAGAGGACGAACAGGAGCGACAGGTCGCGCGGCTCGGCCCCCCAGTTCGGCTGGACGGCGGTGTCGAAGGCCGCCCTGCCGTTCACGGTCGTCACGTTCGCCTGCGCCCAGGTCTCGAGGGTCTGGGAATCCCATTCCCTCGCGCGCGGCGCCTTCCAGGGCGCGTCGACGGGGACCTGGCGCGCCATCGCGTCCAGCTCGAGGAGGGCCGGGAGGGCCTTGACCACGTCGGGGTCGGTGGGCAGGCCGGTGGCCGGATAGAGGCTCCGCTTCCCTCCGAAGTACTGGACGTTGCTGCCCTCGTTGTAGGTCTTGAAGGTTCGTACGCCCATCGCACGCGCCAGCGCGGCTATGTGGTCCTGAGTCGGGCCGATGAATCCGGCGCCCATGTCGGCGAAGTCGCCGCCGCCGATCGAGTGCCTCAGCATCCGGCCGCCGACGCGGTCGCGTGCCTCGAGCACGACTACGGAGCGGTGCGCGCGGACGAGCTCCCGCGCCGCCGTCAGGCCGGCGATGCCTGCGCCGACAATCGCCACGTCCACGTGCCGGGTGCGGGGTCGACGCGCTTGCGCCGCGGGCGTCGCGGCCAGCCCCGCGCCGACACTCCCCGCAGCCGCGGTGCCGATCAGGCGGCGTCTGGTTATCCCTTCCCTGGGCGTTTGCACGCCCGATTGACCCTAATAGAGTCCGGCCATGGGGAGCTACGTCGCGGTCGTCGGCCCGGGCGAGGCCGAGCCGGACGAGATCGCCGCGGCGGAGCGGGTGGGGGCGGAGCTCGCGAGGCGAGGCGCCGTTGTCGTGTGCGGCGGGCTCGGCGGCGTCATGGAGGCCGCCTGCCGCGGTGCCAAGGAGGCGGGCGGCACGACGCTCGGCATCCTGCCCGGCACGGACCGCGGCGCGGCCAACCCGTTCGTCGACCTGGCCGTCCCGACCGGCCTCGGCGAGGCGCGGAACGCGCTGGTGGTCCGCGCCGCCGACGTGCTGATCGCGGTAGGCGGCGCCTACGGCACGCTCTCCGAGATCGCCCTGGCGCTCAAGGGCGGCAAGCGGGTCGTCGGCCTGCGGAGCTGGGACATCGACGGGGTCGAGCCGGCCGAGACAGCCGAGGACGCCGTGGCGGGCGCCCTTCCGTCATAGACTCGGCCGGCCCTGTCGGACCAGCGCGAGACGCCCTACCTCGACGCCCTCCGCGCCTACGCGGAGCGAGCGCCCGGACGCTTCCACGTGCCGGGCCACAAGGGCGGGCCGGCGGCGGACCCGGGGCTCGCGGAGGCGGTGGGGGAGCGGGCCCTCGCGCTCGACATCCCCTCGCTCGTCGAGGGGATAGACGTCGGCGCGGAGCCGACTCCCTTCCAGCGTGCCCAGGCCCTGGCGGCCGCGGCGTGGGGCGCGCGGCGGAGCTGGTTCCTGATCAACGGGGCGTCGCAGGGAAACCATGTCGCCATGCTCGCGCTGGCGCACGCCGGCTCGGAGGTCGTCGTCCAGCGGAACGCCCACTCCAGCACGGTCGACGCCCTCGTCCTGTCGGGGCTGCGCCCGCACTTCGCCGCCCCGGAGGTCGACCCGGAGCTGGGAATCGCCCACTGCCTGACGCCCGAGTCCCTCGACCGGGCGCTCGCCGAGACCCCCGCGGCGGTCGGGGCCACGGTCGTCTCGCCGACCTACTTCGGCGCCGTCGCGGATGTCGCGGGGCTGGCCGAGGTCGCCCACGCGCGCGGGGTGCCGCTGGTGGTGGACGAGGCCTGGGGCGCCCATCTCGCGTTCCACCCGGCGCTCCCCGAGCACGCCCTGGCGCTCGGCGCGGACCTCGTGATCTCGAGCGTGCACAAGATCGTCGGCAGCCTCACTCAGTCGGCGATCGTCCACCTCGGCCGGGACGCGCGACTCGACGAGCACGTGGTGGATCGCTGCGTGACGGTCGTCGAGTCGACCAGCCCGAGCGCCCTCCTGAGCGGCTCGCTCGACGCCGCCAGGCGCCAGGCGGCCGTCGACGGCCAAGCGCTGCTCGGCAGGACGATCGAGGGCCTGACGCGGGCTCGCGACGCCATCCGCAAGATCCCGGGGCTCGACGTGCTCGACGAGCGGCTCGTGGGCGCTCCCGGCGTTCACGGCTACGACCCGCTGCGCCTCGTCATCGACGTGCGCGGGACCGGCCACGACGGCTACGAGCTGGCGCGGCGGCTCCTGGAGCTCGACGACGTGAACCTGGAGCTGGCCGGGGAGAACGTGATGGTCGCGGTCTTCGGGATGGGGGAGGAGGACGCGGACCGCCTCCTGGCCGGCCTGCGGGACGTGGTCGCCGCGCTGCCCGACGCGGAGCCCGCCCGCGTGAGCTTCGCGCCGCCTCCACCCTGGGGCGAGCTCGCGATGACGCCGCGCGAGGCGTTCTTCGGTCCGCAGGAGGTCGTCGCGGCCGACGAGGCGGCGGGCCGCGTCGCCGCCGAGTCGCTCGCCGCCTATCCGCCCGGGATCCCCAACGTGCTGCCGGGCGAGCGCCTCACCGCGGAGACGATCCGGTACGTCCGCCACGCGCTCGACCTCGGGGGCAGCCTGCGCGGCGCAAGCGATCGCCGGCTGCGGACGGTGCGAGTGGCGAGGACCTAGCGGGCTAGGGCAGGTCGCCCTCGATCACGCGCGCGGCAAGCCCGCCGAACGCCGCGATCGCCCGCTCGAGGTCGGCCTCCGGGGTGTCCTCGCCGGGCGCATGGCTCAGGCCGCCGGTCGACGGAGCGAACAGCATCGCCGTTGGGACGTGGAGGGCCATCTGCGCGGCGTCGTGAAGGGCGCCGCTGGCGATCACCCGCTGAGCGCCGGCGGCCCTGACCAGGCGCTGGTCGAAGGGGATCGGCTCGATGCTCCAGATGTGCTCCTCGGTGACCGGGCAGCCGCTGTCAGCGGCGGCGCGCCTCGTCTCCTCCAGCATCGCGGCGAGCGGCTCGGCCTCGGCGTGGCGCAGGTCGACCAGCACCTCCGCCCGGCCCGGCACCGCCGTCACGATGCCCGGCTCCAGCCGCAGCGCGCCGGCCGTGCCGACACCGCCGTGCTCGCGCGCGATCCGGTCCACGGCGAGGGCGAGGCGGGCCGCCGCGAGGCCGGCGTCGCGCCGCATCTCCATGGGCGTGGTGCCCGCGTGCGATGCCTGGCCGTCGAAGACGAACCGCTTGCGCTCGTCTCCGAAGGTTCCGCTCACGGCAGCCACCGAGATCCCCTCGCGCTCGAGCACCGGCCCCTGCTCGATGTGCAGCTCGAGATAGGCGGCGACGCCCTCGCGCCGGCTCTGGGCCCCGGGCGCCCGCTCGAGTTCCACGCCGTGCTCCGCGAGCACTTCCGGCAGGGCCCTTCCCTCGGTGTCCCTCAGGCCGCGAACCTCGTCCAGATCGAGCGTGCCGGCCACGGCGGAGCTGCCGAACAGGCTGCGGCCGAAGCGGGCGCCCTCCTCGTCGGCCCAGTCGACCAGGACCGGGGTACGCCTCGGCTTCGATCCCGCGCAGGCGCGCAGCACTTCGAGCGCGGCCATCACGCCGAGCGCGCCGTCGAGCCAGCCGCCGTCCGGGACCGAGTCGACATGTGAGCCCACGACCGCGCGCTCGCCGGTCTCTGCGGGCAGCGACGCCCAGAGGTTCCCCGCCTCGTCGACGTCGACTTCGACCCCATCGATCTCCTCCAAGCGCTCGCGCAGGAAGGCGCGCGCGCTCTCCCAGTCGTCGGTCCAGCACACGCGGCGGGTGCCGCCGGGACCGCCCGTGCGGCGGTCGAGCTCGCGCAGGTCGGCGATCACCCGCCCCGGCTCGACCTCGCGCATCAGCCCACACGCTCGCGCCGCAGCGCCTGCATCAGGCAGTGGGCGCCGCCGCCACCGAGCGTGAAAGACGAGAGGTCGGGATCGAGCACCGTGATCCCGCGCGCGCGCAGCTGCTCGTTGAGCGCGCTCGAGGACGAGGTCGAGAGGACGCGGTCTTCGCCGAGGCAGACCCCGTTGACGCCGAGCCCGAAGGCGTCCTCCAGCGAGACGGGCACGATCTCGACCTTCTTCTGCTCGAGCCACGTGACGAGCGAGGACGAGGCGGC
>JBJMLJ010000667.1:0-2201 GCA_045805365.1 Thermoleophilaceae bacterium | reverse complement strand
GCACTGGAACCTCGGCAGCGGCCGCCAGTTGGCCCGGCGGGACGGCTCTCCCCAGATGAGCCAGAGGTGCACCCCCGGGTACCTGCGCGCCGCCGCGCGGGCGAAGCGGGCGAAGTCGCGGGCGTGCTTGGGCGCGTACTCCGGGCCGTGGCCGCCGTTGGCCCAGCGCGGCGCGGCCTCGATCAGCAACGCCACGCGCATGTGGTAGAGCCTCGCCTGGCTGATGGCGTAGTCCACGTTGGTCGACCAGCGATATGCCGGATCGGCGGGATCGGTGGGGTGGCTCGGGCGGCTCCTCGCGATCCTCGCCCACGACATGCTCATCTCGTAGATCCCGGCTCCGAGGTCGTGGTAGATCGGGAACTGGGAGACGCCGCCCATCTGCGTTGGCCCCCAGATCGCCTTCTTGCGCGAAAAGCGCGCGTCGGCGGGCGCGGCCAGCGCCAGCAGCGCCGCTGCGGCCAGCAGGCAGATGGCGGCGCGCCTCACCACGGCATGCTCCTGTCGCGGCCCTGAGCGGCCCGGAAGCGCCCGTGCCTCCGCTTCACGCTGCCGTGGAACTCACGCGAGCGACCGGCCCGCACGCGGGCGACCGTTCGCCAAGGCCCGCCCGCTCGCCGCTGAATCGAGACCCGCCCCGCCCGCGGCGCCAGGCCCCAGAAGCGCGTCCGCCGGCCCGACGGGTGGGCCCGGAACGGGAACCGGTAAGCGCGCAGCGCGGGCTTGGGGGCGTCGTGGCGCAGGTCGCTGACGCTACCGAGGTAGAGCCCGGAGCGGATGTCCGGGAAGCCCGTGAGGTACGAGACCCGGTCCTGCAGGCCATCCCAGATCACGACGGCCGCGCCCGCGCGGTCCGCCCGGTACAGCGCGTCAACGAGGAAGCGCGCCTGGGAGAACGGAGATATCCCCGTCGTCGCGGGCGGCGCCGAGTCCCAGGCGAGGCGCGTCAGCCAGAGCGGCTTGCGGCGCCCGAGCAGCCGCCTGAGGCGGCCGAGGGTGGCCACCCCGAGGTCGTTTCGTCCCAGGCGCGCGGCGGGGTTGCGCCCGGTGACGGGGTCGTGGGCGGCCACGTCGAAGCGGGCGCTGCCGCGGAGCAGGGCCCGCCAGAAGACGAGCGGCGCGATCCCGGCCCCGGCCCGGGCCGAGGTCCCCCCGGCGATCACCACGTTGTCCGGGTCGACGGCCTTCAGCCCCTTCGCGGCCTCGTTCAGCATGGCGCGGTAGCGCTCGACGACGTCGCCGCCGCGCAGCGTCGCGCCGCCGTTCGGCTCGCTCCAGATCTGCCAGTAGCGCACGTGCGCCAGGGAGGCTCCGGGGGCGGTCAACCCGTCGCCCGAGTCTTTGGGATCGGGAAAGAAGCCGGAGAAGCGCCGCGCGGCGGCCCGCACGAAGCTGGCGAGCTCGCCTGGATCCGGCTCCCAGGAGCCCGGCGGCGCTCCGGCGGGCCGGCCCGGACCCTCGGCCCACGCCGGCGCGCGGACGATGGTCAGCACGACCTTGAGCTTCCGAGCGGCCGCCGAGCGCACGGCGTCCTCGATCGAGCCCCAGTTGTACCCGGGCGACTCGGGATCGGCGGCGTCGAACCCGGCCGGCTTGGCCGCTCCGGCCGGGGCAACCCTCGACCAGTCGACGGTCACCCGCACATAGCGCGCACCGTTGCGGCGGGCCACGACGAACGCGGACCCGCGCGCCTGTTCCTGTGAGTTCAGGAAGGCCAGGTCGTCGCCCAGCCCGAGCCGCGGGGTGCTCGCGTGCGAGGCCGGGGCCAAGGCCGCGGAGGCGACGGCAAGGGCGACGAGGAGGGCCTTTAGCCGCACGGACAGGGGAACACGTCGCAGCGGCGTAAGTTCCTACCCGAGCCGCAGGATCACGAGCCGGCGGCTGACGAAGACCGGGCGGCCCAGGCGCGGCGGCTTCGTCGGTTGCCCGTTGGCGCTCGAGCAGCCGGGATCGACGAGCAGGAAGCGGACGTGCAAACGGCGGGCGAGCGCTCGGCCCTCGGGGCTGCCCGAGAGGACAGCGTGCGCCTGGCGCGCCCGCGGCAGCTCGGCCTTCGGCTGGATGTCCGCGGGGTCGAGCGCGGGAAGGGTGCGCGTGTGCAGCAGCCAGGTGGCGAGGAAGCTCCAGCAGCGGTCCGTCACCACCACCTCGCGCGGACGAAGCTGCGCGGAGACGGCGTCGAGGCCTCGCACCGAGCCGGG
>JBJMLJ010000666.1:0-4446 GCA_045805365.1 Thermoleophilaceae bacterium | reverse complement strand
CAGGTATTCGGGTCGGCAGAAGCTCGACGTGTTCATGCCGGCCGAGCCCGCCGAAGGGCCTCGGCCCGCGATCGTCCAGGTCCACGGCGGCGCCTGGGTGATCGGCTCGCGGCACGAGCAGGGAATCCCGCTGCTCTCGCACCTCGCCGCAAACGGCTGGGTCGGCTTCAACGTCGACTACCGGCTCAGCCCGCGAGCGACCTGGCCGGCCCAGATCGTGGACGTGAAACGGGCGATCGCCTACGTCCGCGAGCACGCCGACGAGTGGGACGTCGATCCCGCGTTCGTGGCGATCACCGGCGGCTCCGCGGGGGGCCATCTGTCGGCGCTGGCCGCGCTGACCGCGGGCGATGCCGCCTTCCAGCCTGGATTCGAGGACGCCGACACGTCGGTGGCCGCCGCCGTGCCGTTCTACGGCGTGTACGACTTCGTCGACGAGGACGGCGTTCATCTCCGGGCGGTGCACCAGGTCCTCGAGCACGCCGTCTTCAAGGCAAGGCGCAGCCACGACCCCGAGCCCTTCCGCGCCGCCTCACCCCTCCACCGCGTCCATGCGGACGCGCCGCCGATGTTCGTGATCGCGGGCGAGAAGGACACGCTGATCTCGGTCGAGGAGCCGCGGCGCTTCGTCGACCGCCTGCGGGAGGTCTCGCGGCAGCCCGTCCTCTACGCCGAGATGAAGGGCGCCCAGCATGCCTTCGATCTCGTCGCGAGCTGGCGCAGCGTGCCCGTGATGGAGGCGGTCGAGCGCTTCCTCGCCACGATCCGCCGGCGCCGCTCGGAGGCGACGCCCGAGGTCGAACGCGAGCTCGGGGCGGCGATCGGGGAATGAGCGCCACCGACCTGCCGCTGCGGCTGGCCGGGCGCGCCGCAGTGGAGCTCCACTCGCTCGGAGCGGCCTTCCGGGCCGGCATGCTCGCGGTGGAGCCGCCGCAGCGGACCTTCCAGGCCTTGCGCTCCCTCCGCCGTTACGGCGTGCTCGGCGGCGAGCTCAGCATCGCCGCGATCCGCCACGGCGAGCGCACCGCGCTGGTCGACGACCTCGGCCAGCTCAGCTACGCGGAGCTCGACCGGCGCTCGAACGCCCTCGCCAACGCCTGGCGCGAACGAGGCATCGGCGAGCGGACCTCCGTGGCGATCTACTGCCGCAACCACCGCGGCTTCCTGGACGCCACCTACGCCTGCGCCAAGGCCGGCGCCCGCGCCCTCTACCTCAACACCGACTTCGCGGGCCCCCAGGTGCGGGACGTCTGCGAGCGCGAGGGGGTCGAGGCGCTGGTCCACGACGAGGAGTTCGGGCCGATGGTCGAGGGCGTCGAGGCCCCGCTCGGGCGCTTCCTCGCCTGGACCGACTCGGAGCCCGAGGCGCCCACGCTCGAGCGGCTGATCGCGGAGGGCGACCCGTCCCTGCCGCCGCCGCCGGACTCCGACTCGTCCGTCGTGATGCTCACGAGCGGGACCACCGGGACGCCCAAGGGCGCCCCGCGCACCCAGCCGCGCTCGCTGGCTGCGGTCGGCGCGCTCCTCTCCAAGGTGCCGTTCCGGGCGGGGGAGTCGACCTACGTCGCCGCGCCGCTCTTCCACGCGCTTGGCTTCGCCCACGCGGCGGTCGGGGTGGGACTCGGATCGACGCTCGTGATCAAGCGCCGCTTCGACCCGGCCCTCACCCTGGCCGCGGTCGCCGAGCAGCGCTGCACCGCGCTGATCGTCGTGCCGGTGATGCTCCAGCGGATCCTCTCCCTCGGCGACGATGAGCTCGACCGTCACGACGCCTCCGCGCTGCGCATCATCTTCGTCAGCGGCTCGCAGCTCGAGGGCGACCTGGCCCGGCGCGCGATGGACCGCTTCGGCGAGGTCGTCTACAACCTCTACGGCTCCACCGAGGTGGCGTGGGCGACGATCGGGACCCCGGAGGACCTGCGCGCGGCGCCGGGCTGCGCGGGCCGGCCGCCGTTCGGCACCAGGGTGCGCCTCTACGACCATCACGGCCGGGCGGTCGACAAGCCGGGCGAGACGGGCCGCATCTTCGTCGGCAACGTGCTCCCGTTCGAGGGCTACACCGGCGGCGGCACGAAGGAGATCGTCGACGGGCTGATGTCCACCGGCGACGTCGGCCACTTCGACGTGGCGGGCCGCCTGTTCGTGGACGGCCGCGACGACGAGATGATCGTCTCCGGCGGCGAGAACGTCTTCCCGCGCGAGGTCGAGGAGCTGCTCGCCGGTCATGACGGAATCGAGGAGGCCGCCGCCATCGGGGTGCCCGACGAGCAGTACGGCGAGCGGCTGCGCGCCTTCGTGGTGCCGCGCCGGCCGGAGCTGAGCGAGGACGATGTCAAGTCGTTCGTCAGGGAGAACCTGGCCCGCTTCAAGGTCCCCCGCGAGGTGATCTTCGTCGACGAGCTGCCGCGCAACCCGGCGGGCAAGGTCCTCAAGCGAGAGCTGGCCGAGCGGGTGTGAGGATCTCCGCGCCCAAGCTCGTGTCGGGCGTGATCAACCGCCCGACCGGGGTGGTCGGCCGCCTGGTCGGCAGGCTCTCGGGTGCGCCCTCGCTCGAGGACGCCGTGGCCGGCAGGACGGTCCTCGTGACGGGCGCCTCGTCGGGAATCGGCGAGGCGACCGCCCGCAAGCTCGGCGCCGCCGGCGCCTGCGTGCTGCTCGTCTCGCGCACGCGCGAGAAGCTCGAGGAGCTGCGAGCCGAGATTGGGGACAACGCCTTCGTGCATCCCTGCGACCTGTCCGACATGGACGCGATCGACGGCCTCGTCGCGACCGTTCTCGACCAGCACGGGCACGTCGACGTGCTCGTGAACAACGCCGGCAAGTCGATCCGCCGCTCGATCCACCTCTCCTACGAGCGCTTCCACGACTTCGAGCGCACGATGCAGCTCAACTACCTCGGCCCGGTCCGGCTGACCCTCGCCGTGCTACCCGGGATGCGCGAGCGCCGGTCCGGCCAGATCGTCAACGTCTCGACGACCGGCGTCTACTTCCGGGTGCCGCGCTTCTCGGCCTACATCGCGTCGAAGGCGGCGCTCGAGGCGTTCTCCGACTGCATCGACGCGGAGGTCGCCCGCGACGGCATCCAGATGACCTCCGTCCAGATGCCGCTCGTGCGCACGCCGATGATCACGCCGACCAAGATCTACAGGACCATGCCGTCGCTCAGCCCCGACGAGGCGGCCGACTGGGTGACCCAGGCGATCGTGCACCGGCCGCGCCGGATGGGCACCCACCTCGGGAACCTGGCGGCGGTCGCCGACGTGGTGACGCCCGGCCCGCTAGGGGCGATGCGCAGCGCCGGCTACAGGCTGTTCCCCGATTCGAGGGCGGCGCGCGAGTAGCCTCAGACGGGTGGGCTCCGTCCTCTCCGTGAACCTCGCCGACGTGCGCGTCATCGAGCGCCGCGGCAAGCCGGTGCGGACGGGAATCTGGAAGCTGCCGGCGGCGGGCCGCGTGCACGCCGGCCGCGAGGGGCTGGCCGGCGACGTGCAGGCCGACCGCCGCGTCCACGGAGGCCCGGACATGGCGGTGTACTCGTACGCGCGCGAGGACGAGGACTGGTGGGAGACGCAACTCGGCCGCGAGCTCGCGAACGGCACCTTCGGTGAGAACCTGACCCTGCGCGGAGTCGACGTCACCGCGGCCCGGGTGGGCGAGCGCTGGCGCATAGGCGAGGCGCTGCTCGAGGTCTCCGCGCCGCGCATCCCCTGCTGGAAGCTCGGCGTGAAGATGGATGATCCGCGCTTCGTCAAGACGTTCGCCCGGGCGCTCCGGCCCGGCGCCTACCTGCGGGTGATCGAGGAAGGCGAGCTCGCAGCCGGCGACGACCTGGAGCTGGTGGATCGACCCGACCACGCGGTCAGCGTCGGGCTGATCGCCGAGGCCTACCTGGCGGACCACTCGCTCGCGCCGCGGCTGCTCGCGGCCGATGCATTGCCGGACAGCTGGCGCGACTGGGCCACAGCGCGTGCCGCCTGAATCGCGCGCGGCCCTCGTCACCGGCGGGAACCGGGGCATCGGCTTCGCCGCCGCTGGGGCGCTCGCCGCAGCCGGCCTGAACGTCGTCCTGACGAGCCGGCACGCCGAGGCGGGCCGCGAGGCTGCCGAGCGGCTCGGCGTCGACCATGTCGAGCTCGACGTCACGGACGCGGTGAGCGTCGAGCGCTCCGCGGCGGAGCTCGAGGCGCGCGGCATCGAGGTCGATGTCCTGGTGAACAACGCCGCCGTCCTCCTCGACGAGGGCCGCGGCGTGCTCGACCTCGACGAGCAGATGCTGCGCGCCACCTTCGAGGCCAACTTCTTCGGTCCCTTCCGGACCACCAGCCGCTTCCTCCCGGCCATGATCGAGCGCGGCTACGGCCGCGTGGTCAACGTCTCCAGCGGCGCCGGCCAGATCACCGAGATGACCTCCTACAGCCCGGCCTACAGCATGTCCAAGGCCGCCCT
>JBJMLJ010000665.1:0-7763 GCA_045805365.1 Thermoleophilaceae bacterium | reverse complement strand
CCGAGGGCCTGCTGGAGGGCAACGGCCTGGCGATCGCCGAGGACCACCTCGCCGAGCTGATCGTCCACGGCGACCCCGGCCTGATCGCGGAGCTCGCCCGGCGGCGGCTGGCGCCGCTCGAGAGCCGCCCACAGGCGTCGCGCGAGCGGCTGCGGGAGACCCTCGCGGCCTGGCTCGACGAGCAGGGCAACGTGCCGCGCGTGGCAGAGGCGCTGCACGTGCACCCGCAGACCGTGCGCTACCGCCTCGGACAGCTGCGTGAGCTCTTCGGTGAACGGCTCGACGATCCCGCCGCGCGCTTCGAACTGGGCCTCGCGCTGCGCGCGCCGCGGTAGCATCCACGGCTCGAGGGAGCCGATGCGCATCGCATTCGTGGCGGCCGTACTGGCCGCGCTCAGCATCAACGTCGCAGGGGCATCAGCGGACAGTTACGTCGCGCTCGGTGACTCGTACGCGGCCGGGCCGATCATCCCGCTCCAGATCCGGCCGTACGGCTGCCTCAAGTCGGACCACAACTACGCGCACCTGGCGGCGCCCCAGCTGAACCCGCTCACGCTCCGCGACCCGAGCTGCAGCGGCGCGGAGACCGACGACATGACGCAGACCCAGGGCGTGTCGCCGGGGCCGAACCCACCGGAGTTCGACTCGTTGGACGCCGGCACGAAGCTCGTCAGCCTCCAGATCGGCGGCAACGACATCGGCTTCTCGAGCATCGCCGAGGGCTGCTTCAACACCTCGCCGAACGGCCCGCCCTGCCGCGACAAGTACGTGAGCGGCGGCGACGACCAGGTGAGCGACCGGATCGCCGCCACGGCGCCCAAGGTGGCCGCCGTCATCCAGGGGATCCACGAGCGCTCGCCGGACGCCAAGGTCCTGGTCTTCAACTACCCGGCGATCTTCCCCGACACCGGCCCGGGCTGCTGGCCAACGCTGCCGGTGGCGAACGCCGACGTGGCCTGGCTCCGCGACAAGGAGAAGGAGCTCAACCAGATGCTCGCCGACCAGGCCGCGGCGAACGGCGCCACGATGGTCGACTGGTACAGGGCCAGCATCGGCCACGACGCCTGCAAGCTGCCCGTGATCCGCTGGGTGGAGCCGCTCGTTCCGGCCTCGCCGGCGGCCCCGGTGCACCCCAACCTCGTGGGCATGCTGGCCGCTTCCAAGCTGGTCGTCGCCAACCGCTGACGTTCGCCGGCGCTTGGCCCGGGTACCGCGGGCTGATGGCGACCAAGACTCTCGACGACCAGCTGAACAAGTACCTGACCGACGCCCACTCGATCGAAGAGCAGGCGCTGCCGCAGCTCCGCGCGGCGCCCGAGATCGCCGGCGACCCCGGCCTCGCCTCCATCTTCCGCGACCACCTGACCGAGACCGAGGCCCAGGAGCGGCTGGTGCGCGAGCGGCTCGAGGCGCGCGGCACCTCGCCGTCCAAGGTCAAGGACGCCGTCATGAAGGCGGGCGGCCTCGGCTTCGTCCTGTTCGCCCAGTCGCAGCCCGACACGCCCGGCAAGCTGACCGCCCACGCCTACTCGTACGAGCACCTGGAGCTCGCCGGCTACGAGCTGCTGATGAGGGTGGCCGAGCGGGCGGGCGACCGCGAGACCGCCGAGGCGGCGCGGCGGATCCGCGACGAGGAGCAGCGGATGGCGGAGCGGCTCGAGGGCGCGTTCGACCGGGCGGCCGATGCCTCGCTCGAGCTGAAGGGCGCGGAAGATCCCGACGCCGAGCTCGACAAGTACCTGGCCGACGCCCACGCGCTCGAGTCGCAGTCGATCCAGCTGCTCGAGCGCGGCCCCAAGATCGGCGGCGAGCCCGAGCTGGAGCGCCTCTACGCGGAGCACCTGGACGAGACCCGCAGCCAGCGGGAGCTGCTCGAGGCTCGGCTCGTCGCGCGCGACGCCTCCGAGTCGAAGCTGAAGGACGCGGCCATGCGGCTCGGCGCCCTCAACTGGGGCGCGTTCTTCCAGGCGCAGCCGGACACGCCGGGGAAGCTGGCGGCGTTCGCGTACGCGTTCGAGCACCTGGAGATCGCGGGCTACGAGCTGCTCTGGCGGGTGGCCCGGCGCGCCGACGACCAGGACACGATCGCGACCGCCCAGCGGGTGGTCGCCCAGGAAAGGTCAATGGCCGAACGATTGGCGTCGCTCTGGGATCGGGCCGCCGAGGCGTCTCTGAGCGCGCAGGGAGTGCCCGCCTAGCCTCGAATACGTCCGGGGGCGGCTCTAGCTTGCCCCTGACCCGGCCATCCACCGAGGAGGGCACATGGCCATTGAGTTCTACAGCGTGAAGCACCGTCGCAAGGTGCAGGTCGACGAAAGCCAGGTCCAGAAGAAGACCTACGAGCGCGAGACGTCGAAGGGAACCCAGACGCGGTACGCGTTCCAGGCGGAGACCACGGTCGACGGCGACAAGGTCAAGTTGACCAAGTTCGTCGGCAAGGAGGACTTCGACCGGCTGTAGGGCGAGGCAAAGCCCGTGGCGGATTCCCGGCCCGAGGCCATCCTCGTTCGCCACGGGGAGACGGAATGGAGCCGGACCGGCAAGCACACCGGTAGGAGCGACATCCCGCTTACCGACGCCGGGCGTCGCGACGCCGAGGTGCTGAGGGGATCGCTCAGCTCGCGCCCCTTCGCGCGGGTGTTCTCGAGCCCCCTGTCCCGTGCGCTGGACACCTGCCGTCTGGCGGGCCTCGGCGCCGTCGCCGAGACCCGCGACGAGCTGCTCGAGTGGGACTACGGCGACTACGAGGGGCTGACGACGCCGGAGATCCGCGAGCAGCGCCCGGACTGGAGCCTCTGGCGTGACGGCTGCCCGGGCGGCGAGGGGCCGGACGACGTCGCGGCCCGGGTCGACCGCGTGATCGCCGAGGTGCGGGCGGCGGACGGAGACGTCGCGCTCTTCGCGCACGGCCACGTGCTGCGAGTCCTCTCGGCGCGCTGGATCGAGCTCGGCCCCGAGTACGGCTCACGACTAGTGCTCGCCACGGCCACCCTGAGCGTGCTGGGCTGGGAGCGCGAGACGCCGGCGGTGCGCCTGTGGAACGCCCCGCCGGGCTAGGCGAAGGTGCGAAGCGTCCTGCCCTGGTGGTCCCACGGACCCTCCGGGCAGGATGCTTCCCATGAAGCGTCCTGCCCTGTACAGCCATGGGCTGTGCAATGCAGGACTGTTCACCGCTCTCCCAGCCAGCCGTCGTGCGCTCAGGCCGCCGGGGCGAAGCGCGCCCGCGAGCGCTCCAGCTTGCCGTCCTGATAGCGGCGGGCCCAGCGGGAGCCGGGCTTTGCCAGGCGGACGGCGCCGATCAGCGCCACCGCCGGGATGAACAGCCCCAGGATCCCGGCGAACTTCTTGCCCTTGAGGAGGCAGACGACCGCGAAGCCGAGGCCGAGGGCCTGTAAGGGCACCAGCACGGCCGTGCTCTCCCCGCCCGAGAGGGTGTCGCCGCCGACGCCCAGGTAGACCAGCACCGCCTGGAGCACGTCGATCCAGAACTGGAGGCCGAGCAGGGCGACCGTGAGCAGCGTGCCGGTGACGATCACCGCGTCGATCGACTCGCGGCCCTTCTCCGACCAGTAGACGTCCTCGAGGTTGAGCCAGAGGGCGAACTCGTCGAGCGTCAGGCCGAGCCCGATGCCGAAGAAGATCGCCGTGATCTCGCGCCAGGGGCTGTCAGGAGCGACGGCAAGTCCGATGTAGCCGCAGAGCATCAGCAGCAGGACGCCCCAGACCATGTGGTGGACGTGGGTGCCGCCCTTGGTCTGGACGTTGCCCGGCCACCAGCTCACCTGCGCGCGGATCATGTGGGCGCTCCCCCGGATGAATCCGAACGAGATCAGGAAGGCGAGCAGGATCAGGAAGTGGACCTCCTTGCCGGGCGCCTGGATGCCCTTGTCGTACGCCTTGGAGAGCTCGTCCGCTAGGCGGTCCACTAGGCGATGGTAGGGCAGGGTCGGACGGCCTGATGGCGAATTTCAGGCCCATGGAGTACGCCGCCCGGCCGGTCGAGGCTGCCGTCCCGCAGGGCTTCCTGCAGCGGGTCTTCGCGTGGATGTTCCTCGGCCTGGTGGTGACCGCCGCCTGCGCCGCGACGATCGGCGCGAACGACGCCCACCTCACCGGCGTCACGTCGAACCCGATCCTGCTGATCCTGCTCTTGGGCGCGCAGATCGGGCTCGTCGTCTGGCTGTCGGCGGGCATCCAGCGGATGTCGCCCGGCCTCGCCGCCGGGCTCTTCCTCGGCTACGCGGCACTCAACGGGATCGTCTTCGCGTTCGTATTCGAGCTCTACACCGCGCAGTCGATCTTCACGACGTTCGCGATCACCGCCGGGATGTTCGGCGCAATGGCGGCCTGGGGCTACTTCACCGACCTCGACCTCTCGCGGCTCGGCGCGGTCCTCTTCATGGCGCTGATCGGCCTGATCCTGGCAACGATCGTGAACGTCTTCGTGGCCAACAGCACGCTCTACTGGGTCACGACCTACGCCGGCGTGGCGATCTTCGCCGGGCTCACGGCCTACGACATGCAGAAGCTGAAGCAGTGGGGCGCCCAGGACACGGGCGACGGAAGGCTGGCCGTGCTCGGCGCGCTCGCGCTCTACCTCGACTTCATCAACCTGTTCCTGTTCCTGCTTCGCATCTTCGGCCAGGCGCGAGAGTAGGCGCTGCCTGCCCTGATCTACAGGCGCGAGCTCGGCACCCGAGGCGCGCTCGCCGCGGACCTGTCCCTGAGGTGGGATCCATGGTCGACCGCCTGACGCCCGAGGACGCGGGCATCCTGGCGCTCGAGCGCGGGAACGTGCGCGGCCATACCTGCAAGCTGCTGGTCGTGGAGGGGCAGCATCCGCCGGAGGCCATCCGGGAGTCGCTCGCCGGACGGGTCGGCTCGGTGCCCCGGCTGCGGCAGCGCCTCGTCGAGGCGCCGCTGGGTCTCGCGCCTCCCGCGCTCGTCGAGGACGAGGACTTCCGCATCGAGCGCCACGTCCGCGGCGGGGCGGGTCCGCTCGGGGACGAGCGACTGCGCGACGAGGTGGCGCGGCTGATGGCCGAGCCGCTCGACCGCGAGCGGCCGCTCTGGGCGATGGACGTCCTGCCGCTCGAGGGCGACCGTACGGCGCTGGTCTGGCGGCTTCATCACGCGATCGCCGACGGGACGGTGGCGATGCGCATGGCGCGGGCGCTGCTGTTCGAGGAGGGCGCTGCGCCCCGGGCTCCCGGCTCCCGCGGTCCGGCCGAGGCGCCGGGCCTGCTGGACGCGCTGCGCTGGCGCGGCGCGGCCACGGCCGCGGATGCCGCCGGAGCCGTGCGCGCCGTGGCCTCGCCCGCCAACTGGGTCGCCGCGGCCCGCAACGCCGCGCGGCTGCCGGCGGTGCTGCGCCGGGAGCTCGCTCGCGGCGCCAGGTCGTCGTCGCTCGACCGGCCTGCGGGCCCGCGGCGCGAGGTGGCGTTCATGACGGCGCCGCTCGAGCGGGTCAAGGCGATCGCCCACGGCGCCAAGGAGCGGGCGACGGTCAACGACGTGGTTCTGGCGGCCGTCGCCGGCGGCCTCCGCCGCTGGCTGGGCGCGATCGGAGCCGAGCAGGTCGCGATGCGGGTAAAGGTGCCGGTCAGCCTCCACACGCGCGACGAGGCCGCCGACGCGAACCTCGACTCGTTCATGTGCGTAGACCTGCCGATCGCCGCACCCGACGCCGAGACGCGCCTCCTGGCGGTGGCGGAGGAGACGCGCGAGCGAAAGAGCCTTCACGACGCCCAGACGCTGGCGGGGTTCTTCGCCGATCTCTCGCACCTGTCGCGCTCGCTCGAGCGCTTCGCGGAGCACTGGGCCATGAGCCCGCGCGTCTTCACACTCAACGTCTCGAACGTGCCCGGGCCGGCGGAGGAGCTGCGCGTGTTCGGCTCGCCGCTGCTCGAGATGTACTCGCTAGCCGAGATCGCCCACCGGCACGCGCTGCGGGTGGCGGTTGTGTCGGCGGCGGGCTCGATCTCCTTCGGCCTCTGCGCCGACCCCGACGCAGTGGCCGGGCTCGAGCTGATCGCGTCGGGGATCGAGGACGAGCTCGGGGAGCTGGCCGCCAACCTGTAGCCTCGTTCGGGCAGAGAAAGGAGAGGCGATGCGGGTGATCGACTGCGAATGTGGCCACACGCTCCAAGCCGCGAATGACGACGACCTCATCGGCGTGACCCGAGACCACGTGAACGAGGTTCATCCCGACCTGGAGCTGGACGACGAGGGAGTCCGATCGCTCGTGGCCGACAAGGCCTACGACGCGATGGACGCCTAGCGCCCGCCGTTTTTGCCGGGGAGGCAGGTTTTGCCACCCGGTCCTGCCTGGTAGTGGAAGAAGGGATGCGCTCGCCCGCTCGCGGAAGGGCTCCCTTCCTCGTGGTCACCGCGGCTCTGCTCGCGATGCTCACCGCCGGCAACCTGCCGACCCCGCTCTACGCCGTCTACCGCGCGAAGTTCGGCTTCTCGAGCGCGGAGCTGACGCTGATCTTCGCGACCTACATGATCGTGCTGATCCCGTCGCTGCTCGTCTTCGGACAGCTGTCCGACCGGGTCGGCCGTCGGCGTGTCCTCGCGGGCGGACTCGTGGTCGCCGCATTGGGGCTGGGCATATTCGCGGCCGCCCGGAGCACCGGCTGGCTGTTCGTCGCGCGGGCGGTCCAGGGCGTGGGGCTGGGCGCCGCGGTGGGAACCGCGGGCGCCGCGCTGGTCGAGCTCGAGCCCGCGGGCGATCACGCGCGGGCCGCCCTCGCGACCGTGGTCGGCCAGGCGGGCGGCAGCGGCGCCGGACCCCTGTTCGCCGGCGCGCTCGCGCAGTGGGCGCCCGCGCCGCTCCAGCTCTGCTTCCTTCTCGGCGCGGCGATGACGCTGGTGGCTGCGCTCGCGGTCATGTCCATTCGCGAGCCCGTCCAGGCAAGCGGCGAGTGGCGCCTGCAGAAACCTCGCGTCCCGGCCGAGATCCGCACTCCGTTCATTCGCGCGAGCCTCACCGGCGCGGCGCTCTGGTCCGTCGGCGGGCTCTTCCTCTCGGTCGTGCCGTCCTACGCGAGCCAGCTGCTGGCGACCCACAACCTGGCGCTGCTGGGCGCGATCGCGGCGACGATGCTCGCCACCGCCTGCGCAGCTCAGGTGGTCTGCCTGCGCCGCTCCCTGGAGCCCAAGCTGGCGCAGCCCGCGGGCCTGACGTGGCTCGTCGTGGGGCTCGGCTCGCTCGTCCTGGCCTTCCCCCTCCATTCGCTGGCCCTCGTGCTCGTGGGCGCGCTACTGGCGGGTGCCGGCCTCGGATTCGGCTTCTTCGGCGCGCAGGCCGAGATCAACGACCTCGCCCCGCCCGAGCGCCGCGGCGAGGTGACGGCCGCCTTCATCACGATCCTCTACTGCGGGGTCAGCGTCACCGCGATCGGAGTCGGCTTCATCAGCGACGCCACCTCGCTCCAGACGGCAGTCGCGATCGTCGGCAGCGTGGTGGCCCTCACGGCGGTGCTCGCCACCGCCTGGCACCTCGCCTCAGTCCGACGCGAGCGTGTCGCCTAGCTCGTCGGCCTCGCCGAGGAAGAGGTCGAGGAGCCGCGGGTCGAAGTGGGTCCCGCGCTGGACGAGCATCGTGTCCATCGCCTCGTCGAGCGGCATCGCCCGGCGGTAGACGCGATCGTGGGTGAGCGCGTCGAAGTTGTCGGCGACCGCGACGATCCGTCCCTCGAGCGGGATCTCGTCGCCGCTCAGCCGGCGCGGGTAGCCGCTGCCGTCGTTCCACTCGTGGT
>JBJMLJ010000664.1:0-3373 GCA_045805365.1 Thermoleophilaceae bacterium | reverse complement strand
GCGGGCCTGGTCGGCCGCCGTGACCCGGGCCCCCGCCCAGTCGTTCCCGATCGAGAACGAGCGCATTCCCGCCCGCTTCGCCATCTGCCGGATCGGCTCCGGGCCGAGGCGCTTGAAGAGCGCGGACGTGGAGAAGTTGTCGGATACGCGGATCATCTCCGCGAGCCAGGCGAACTCAGCGGGCGTGAGCTTCTGGTCGCTGCGCGCGGCGCGGTCCAGGTAGGCGACCAGGATCATCGCCTTGCTCAGGCTGGCCGAGGCGAAGCGTTCGTCGAAGTCCTGGCCGGCTATGCCGCCGCGGTCGTCGGCGACCGCGAACGAGACCCGGCCCTGGCGGGTGGCGGCGTAGGCGCGCGCCGCCTGGACCCCGGCCGGGCCGGGAAATACGAGCGCCCCTGGGGCTCGCAGGGCGGGGTATGGGCCCGAGTCGAGCTCGGAGACCGGCCGGAGGGCCGGGTAGATCGAGGCGGTCGAGGCGCCGGGCGTCTCCGCCCGGCCCGGGAGGCCCGGGGAGGCGAGCATGAGACCGAGCGCGGCCAGGACCAGGACTGTCACGGCGCCGACCCGAGCCACGAGGAAACTGTAAGGGTGACGCGAGATGCCGAGGAGCTGCTCAGCAGGATCCGGTCGATCCCCTACGGCCACGTGACGACCTACGGCGACCTCGCGCCGGGCGCGCCGCGCTTCGCGGGCGCGGTGCTCTCGGAGTGCGAGGACCCGAGCGTTCCCTGGCAGCGAGTCGTGCGTGCGGATGGCTCGCTGGCCAAGGGGGAGCGCCAGCGCGAGCTGCTCGAACGGGAGGGGGTCCCGTTCCGCGGCGCGCGCGTCGACATGCGTGCAGCCTGGGTGCCGCCGCTTGACCCCGAAACCGACGATCCGTCAAAGTAGGAAGTAGGACTTCCCACTTTCGATGATCTACGGCACGATTCGCTACGAGGTCGGAGACGGGGTGGCGACGATCACCCTCGACTCCCCCGAGAACCGCAACGCTCTCTCGAACGAGCTGCTGAGCGAGCTGCTCGACGCGTTCGAGTCGGCCCGCGACGACGACGAGGTGCGCTGCGTCGTGCTCACCTCCTCGCACGAGAAGGTCTTCTCGGCCGGCGCCAACCTAGACCAGTTCTCCGCCGACGCCGCGCTGATCCACAAGCACTTCGCCACCGAGCGCTTCCCGCGTCTCTTCAAGCTGATCGGCGAGCTCGGCAAGCCGACGCTATGCGCCGCCAACGGCCACGTGCTCGCCGGCTCGCTGGGCATCGCGCTCGCCTGCGACCTGATCGTCGCCAAGGACACGGCCACCTTCGGCACCCCGGAGATCAACGTCGGCCTGTTCCCGTTCATGATCATGGCCCTGATCTTCCGGAACGTCCCCCGCAAGAAGGCGAACGAGATGATGCTGCTCGGCGAGCGGCTGTCGGCGGCGGAGGCGCTGGAGGCGGGCATCGTCAACAAGGTCGTGTCGGCAGAGGAGTTCGACGAGGCGGTTGCCGACTGGGCGCGCAGGCTGGCCGGGAAGTCGCCGGCGCTGATGAAGCTCGGCAAGGACGCCGTCTACCGCCAGATGGACATGCCCTTCGACGAGGCGCTCGACTTCCTGCGCTCGCAGCTGTCGATCGCCTTTACCACCGAGGACGTCCAGGAGGGCGTCCGCGCGTTCTTCGAGAAGAGGGAGCCCGAGTGGAAGGGTCGGTGAGCCTGGTCGGGCTGCTCTGCCGGACCTCCGACCGAACTGCCGGCGGGGCTCGCGGCGTCCAGCAGCTGGCGCCGCTGCTCGGCGAGCGGCTCGGGGTCGAGCCGCGGATGATCGGCTCCCCGGGCGAGGCCGTCTCCGCCCGCTACGAGGACGACCTCCGCGACTCCCGCGGCTGCCTCCTCGAGGCCGGCGGCCAGGTGGACGACGCGCTCTCCGGGGGCAACTTCCCCGTCCTTCTCGCCGGCGATTGCTCGATCTGCCTGACCACGCTGCCAACCGCGATTCGCCACCGGCCGGAGGCGAAGGTCCTCTGGCTCGACGCACACGGCGACTTCAACACGCCCGAGACGACTCCGAGCCAGTTCCTCGGCGGTATGTCCCTCGCGGGGGCGGCCGGCCAGTGGGAGCCCGGCGTCGGTGAGCCGATCTCGACCGACCGCCTCGTCCTCGCCGGCATCCGCGAGCTCGACCCGGAGGAGCGCGAACTGCTCGAACGCTCGGACGCGACGGTCATCGGGGCCAGCTCGGTGGAGACCCTGGTCGCCGTCAAGAACGCCCTGGACGGCGCACCGGTGTACGTGCACCTCGACGTGGATGTTCTCGACCCCGAGGCCCTGCCCGTCCAGGACCCGGTGCCCGGCGGCCTGTCGCCCGAAAAGCTCTACGACCTGCTCGAGGCCGTCGCCGAGGACAGCGAGCTGGTCGGACTCGAGGTCGCGGCCTTCGGCGGCGCCGAGGGCGCCCACGTCATGCTCGGTGTGCTCGAGCCGCTGCTGCGCGCGATCCCGCAGGAAGCCCATGTCGACGGCTGAGCGGGCGTCCGCCGATGAGCTCGTCGCACGGCCGCCGCTGCGCTCGCTGGTCGACGACCTGCACGAGCGGCGCGAGCGAATCAAGCTCGGCGGCGGCGAGGAGAAGATCGCCAGGCAGCACGAGCAGGACAAGCTCACGGCGCGCGAGCGCCTCGCGCTGCTCATCGACGAGGGCACGTTCGTCGAGCTGGGCATCCACGGCCGGCCGCACTTCTCGCAGCGGGCGATGGAGGGCAAGGACGCTCCGGCGGACGGCGTGGTCACCGGCTACGGCAAGGTCGACGGCCGGCTCGTGGCGGTCGCCGCCTACGACTTCACGGTCATGGCCGGCTCGATGGGGATGACCGGCGAGCTGAAGATGGCGCGCCTGCGCGAGATGGCGCTCCAGAAGCGGATGCCGCTGATCTGGCTGCTCGACTCCGCCGGCGCGCGCATCCAGGAGGCGGCAGGGTCGCTGTTCGCGGGCTCCGGCCACCTGTTCCGCGAGGAGGTCGTGATGAGCGGCGTCGTCCCCCAGGTGGCCGCGCTCATGGGGCCGTGCGCCGCCGGCACCGCCTACATCCCGGGGCTCGCCGACTTCGTGCCGATGGTCAAGGGCCGCGGCTCGATGGCCCTGGCCGGCCCGCACCTGACGAAGGCCGTGACCGGCGAGGACGTGACCCAGGAGGAGCTCGGCGGCTCCAAGGTCCACACACGGATCTCCGGCGTCGGCGACCTCGAGGTCGGCTCGGACGAGGAGTGCATCCAGGCGATCAAGGACTACGTCTCGTTCTTCCCGGAGAACTGCGAGCAGCAGCCGCCGAAGCGCGAGCCGGCCGACCCGATCGACCGCATGGACGAGGAGCTGCTCGACGTCCTCCCGGACTCG
>JBJMLJ010000663.1:0-2079 GCA_045805365.1 Thermoleophilaceae bacterium | reverse complement strand
GGACCTCCGCGTCCTGCACGAGACCCTGTCGCTCTCGGCCCTGGTGGCGATCGCGGTGCACGGCGCCGCCCTCCTCGGCGACGGCTTCCTGCATCCCTCCGTCCTCGACATCAGCGTGCCGTTCGTCAGCTCCTACAAGACGTTCTGGACGTCGCTGGGCATCCTCTCCGGCTGGGCGCTCGCGCTGCTGGGGCTCTCCTACTACCTGCGCGGCCGAATCGGCCCGGCGCGCTGGCGCCGCCTGCACCGGTTCACCGCGCTCGCCTGGCTGCTCGGCCTTGCCCACTCGGTGGGCGAGGGCACCGATGCCGGGACGGTCTGGTTCCTGGCCATGACGGGCGTCGTGGCGATCCCCGCGCTGCTCCTTCTCGTCACGAGGGTTAGCCTCTCGGCCGGTGGAGGAGATCGTTCCCGGGGTGTGGCACTGGACGGCGTTTCACGAGCGAATTCGCCAGCCCGTGCACTCCCACTTCCTGGCCGGTCCCCGGGCGTTGTTGGATCCGATGCTTCCGGAGGAAGGGCTTGACTGGTTCGAGGGCGATCGTCGCCCCGAGCGGATCCTGCTCACGAACCGGCATCACTACCGCCATTCCGCCCGGTTCGTAGAGGCCTTCGGCTGTCCCGTGCTCGCCTCCGAGCCGGGGCTGCACGAGTTCGACGACGGTCGGGAGGTCGAGGGCTTCGCCTTCGGCGACGAGGTGGCGCCGGGCGTGACGGCGCTCGAGGTCGGCGCCATCTGTCCCGACGAGACGGCCCTCCACTACGCCGAGGCCGGCGTGCTCTCCGTCGCCGACGGCGTCATCGAGCTCGATGGCGAGCTCCGCTTCGTTCCGGTCTCCCTGCTCGGCGACGATCCCGAGGAGGACAGGCGCGGCCTGCGCGCCGCGTACGGCGCCATCTGCGAGACCAGGGAGTTCGACACCCTGACGCTCGCCCACGGCAATCCGGTCGTGGGCGGCGCCAGGGAAGCGCTTGGGGCCTTCGCGGCGGATCGGTAGGGGCCCGATACGACGAAGGGCCCCGCGCTCAGGGACCCTCCGCCGCTTGTTGGCCCACGGACGGCGCTCCTAGCGCCGTCCTCTCCGGCTGGCGAGCCCGCGCCTCATGACCTGGCCTCCGCGGACCCGCTGTGCCGAAGTTTCTGTGCGGGCTAGAACGTTTCGGTGGCCTCGAGGTTCGGAAGTTGTGACGAAATCGGGTTCTCGCGAACCTCGTACGGTCGTCCGCGTTCCAGTAATCGATGCGAGTTCGCTTGACCTATGTGCCGTTGGGTACAACAGTTCAGGCGTGGACACCGTTGCTTCTCCACCCCGGACCGGCGCCGCGCGGCGGTCCAAGCGCTTGCTTGCGCTCGCGAGCGACGCCCGGCTGGTCGAGCACGCGCGCGCCGGCAGCGAGGCCGCGTTCGAGGTCGTCTACGAGCGCTACGCGGGGAACATCCTTTCCTTCTGCCGCCACATGCTCGGCTCGCAGGAGGAGGCGGAGGACGCCGTGCAGCAGGTGTTCGATTCCGCCTATCGCGACCTTGGGCGGGCCGACGAGCGCGAGCTCCGGCTCAAGCCGTGGCTGTACACGATCGCCCGCAACCGCTGCCTCTCCATGCTGCGCGCCCGCCGCGAGGAGGTCCACGTCGACTGGGAGCCGGCGACCGCCGGTCTCGCCGAGCAGGTCGAGCAGCGGGCCGAGCTGCGCGAGCTCGTGCGCGACCTCGGCGACCTGCCGGCCGAGCAGCGGGCGGCCCTCCTCCTCGCGGAGGTGGCCGACCTCTCCCATGTCGAGATCGGCCAGGTCCTGGACTGCGAGGCGGCCCGGGTGAAGGCCCTCGTCTACCGGGCCCGCAGCTCCCTGATCGAGCGCCGCGAGGCGCGGGACACGCCCTGCGACGAGATCCGCGAGCAGCTCTCGGTGCTCAGCGGCGGCTCGCTCCGGCGAAGCGCGATCCGCCATCACCTCAGCTCCTGCGACGGCTGCCGCGCCTATCGTGAGCAGGTCAAGCGCCAACGGCAGCTGCTCGCCGTGGCGCTGCCCGTGGTGCCGCCGGCCTGGCTCAAGGCCAGCGTCCTGGGCGGCGGTGGCGGT
>JBJMLJ010000662.1:0-3994 GCA_045805365.1 Thermoleophilaceae bacterium | reverse complement strand
CTTCGTGCAGTCGGCGACGGGCTTCGGCTTCGCCTTGATCCTCAGCCCGGCGCTGCTGGCCGCCCTCGATCCCTATGAGGCCGTCACGGCCCTGTTGGCCCTGGGCGTGGCGCTCAACCTGCTGGTGTTGTTCGATGGAGGCCGGCCCGGCCCGGTCCGCTGGCGCGAGCTCGCGCCGGTGCTGGCCGCGGCCATTCCGGGCCTAGGCCTGGGGGCGGCGGCGCTGGCGCTGCTGGCGAAGCCGGTGCTGCAGGTGATCGTCGGCCTCGTGGTCGTCGCCGCGGCCATTGTGCAGCTCCGCGGCAGGGTCGTCGGCACGCCGGCACGGCGTCGCTCGGCGGCGGCGGCCGGGCTGGCCAGCGGAGCGATGACGACCTCGATCAGCGTCAGCGGCCCTCCGCTCGTTCTCTGGCTCGAGTCACGCGGCGTGGCGCCGGCCGAGCTGCGGGCGACGCTCGCGGTCTGCTTCCTCGCGCTCAACCTCGCCGGCTGCGCCGTGCTCGTCCCGCTGGCGGGCGCGGACCGGATCGCCTCGCCGGCCGTGCTTCTGTCGCTACTCGTGCTGGTGGTCGCCGGCCACCTGGCGGGCAGCCGCGCGTTCCGGCGCCTCGACGCCGAGCGCTTCTCGACGATGGTCCTCGTGCTCGTCATCCTCACCGGCGCGGCGAGCGTGGTGGCGGGCGTACTGGGGCTCACGTGAGGACGCGGCTCTACCTCCGCGGCGAGCAGGCCTTCAACTGGCTTGGGCGACGGCACCCGCGGCTATACCGGCTCGCCCGCCTGCCGTGGCGACGGCTGACCCGTCTGTTGGGCGTCCCGACCTACTGGGACAGGCGTAGCCACTACCGCTACTACGCCGAGGTCGTCCGCCTCGCGCGTGAGCACGTGCCGGACGGGGGCCGCGTGCTGGACGTGGGCGCCTACGAGGCGGAGCTACTGAGGCAGCTGGACTGGTTCGACGAGCGGCTGGCGCTCGACGTGCGCTACATCATGCCCCGGCGGGGGGTGAAGACCCTGGTGGCCGACTTCCGCAGGTATGAGCCCGACGGCCCCTACGACCTCGTGCTCTGCCTCCAGGTGCTGGAGCACCTGCGGAACCCGCACGAGATCGCGCGGAAGCTGCTGCGCACCGGCCGGACGGTGATCGTGAGCGTCCCCTACATGTGGGAGCCGGGCGGGAGGGGCGGACACCTGCACGACCCCGTCGACGAGGCCAAGCTGCGGCTCTGGACGGACCGCGATCCGCGCGAGTCGCTGATCGTCGACGACGACGATCGCCGGCGGCTGATCGCGGTCTATGCGCCCGGCTAGTCGCCGCGGCGGTGGTGCGGGCGCACCGGGATGGCGTAGCGCGAGGGCGTGGTCGGGACGACCGGGTTGTCGATATGCCGCAGGCGGGACATCAGATCGGACCACTGGCCGGGCTTGAGCACGGCCAGCGCGTGCATGCCGGCCTTGCGGTTCGAGCCGAAGCGGGCGTAGAAGCCGACGTGGATGTGGTTGTAGTGGTCGGGCAGGGCCATCGAGTTCCCGCCCAGGTCGAGCAGGGAGATGATCTGGTGCGGGCGCATCGTGCCCTGGAGCCGCATCAGGAACCTGACGGTCTGCTCGGTGATTCCGCCGCGCTCCTGGTGGCCCAGGATCGGAATCCCGTTCACCTCCGCGATGTCGACGGCGTTGCCGGAGGAGTGCTCGGAGACGTTGCCGGAGGCGGTCAGGAAGCCGTGGCCGCACTTGAGGCTCGACACGGTCGGCTTGAAGCCGCCGTTGGCCAGGTACTCGAGCGTGGCGAGCACGCGGCGGTTGATCGAGCCGGCGCGGATGTCCTGGCGGCCGCACGGGTAGATCTCGATGCGCGGGTCGTGCAGCACCGTCCGCTCGAGCTGGGCCTGCGGCATCAGGAGGATCTGACCGATGGACAGGTGGCCACCGTCGCGCAGGGCGTTCTTGCCGTTGGCCCGGTAGATCGCGGTGGCCTCGAGCAGCTTCCAGCCGTCGAGGATCGGCTTCGGGTCGATCCGCGGCGCGCCCTTGCCCGCCGGCCGGATC
Source organism: Thermoleophilaceae bacterium (assembly GCA_045805365.1). Taxonomy (GTDB): domain Bacteria; phylum Actinomycetota; class Thermoleophilia; order Solirubrobacterales; family Thermoleophilaceae; genus DASXBA01. Next base: position 1,945 of record JBJMLJ010000662.1, on the reverse strand, counting down.
TCGAAGTAGAGGTGCGGCGCCTTGCCCGGCTCGGTCATGCCGATCCGGCCGAGGATCGTCCCGCCGATCACGTGCGCGCCGACCTTCAGCCTGCGCAGGCGGACGTCCTTGGAGTCGAGCCCGAAGGGCCGCGAGAAGTAGTTCTTGAAGGTGGAGACGCCGCCGTCCTTGCGCAGCTTGGCGTCGAGCAGCTGGTCGAGGCCGCCGTTCTCACGCGCGCCGGGCATGCCGGGGTGGGCGAACAGCCGCTCCTTGACCGGCTCCGAGCCGGCTGAGTCGGTCTGGGTGTCGGCGGGGGCGGTCTGGTGACCCGCCGATGCCGGCGTCGTCGGGGCCGAGTCGCGGCTTGCGTGGAGGGCCCGCGCCGGCCTGCCGGTGCTCGCTCCGGCGTCGTCCTTGGGCACCGGGTAGTAGCGGGCGATCGTCCCGAGGTGCCCGTACATGTAGCGGTTGCCGTATACGTCCTGGAGGACGACGTAGCGGCCGAGCTTGCGCGACTCGCCGAGCTTCTTGATGACGCCGTCGTTGACCGCGACGGCGGGCGCGCCGCGGCTGGAGAAGATGTCGATGCCGTGCCGGTCGTCGCTCGACTGGATGACGTGCGCCGCGTTCTGGCCCGGCTTGACGCGCTTCTGCGCCTTCTGCTCGGCGAGGTCGTCGGCGTAGCGGGCGCGGGCGTAGACGGGGAAGTGGCCTTCGGTGAGCCCGGTCAGCGAGCCGACGAGGTCGGCGGGGACGCCGGCGATCAGCCGGGCGCGGAGCATCACCGAGTCGACGTACCAGTCGGCGTGGTTGTAGGCGAAGATCGAGCGCCGGACGTCGTGGGAGTAGCCGGCGGCCTTCAGGTAGCGGGCCGCGGCGAAGATCGCGTCGACCGGGTTGTAGGGGTCCTTCTTGTGGTCCTTGTTGCCGTCGACCCCCCAGGTCTTCCAGGTGGAGGGCATGAACTGCATCCAGCCGAGGGCGCCGGCGCTCGAGACGTTCAGGTTGCGGCCGTAGTCGGTCTCGATCTCGTTGATCGCGGCGAGGATCTCCCAGCGGACGCCGTACTGGATCCCCGCGGCCTGGTAGATCGGCAGCAGGAAGGGCGGCACCCGGAACTTCCGGATGACGAAGTTCGGCACGCCGCGGCGGGTGGAGGGGCCGGGGAGGGCATCGACGAAGCCGGGGTTGGTCGGCGTCGGCGTCCCGTCCGACCTGCGGAGGGGGGCTGTGTGGCCGCCGGTCAGAGGGTGAGAAGACTTAGGCTTGGGTTGAGGCTTAGGCTGCTGCTTCTTGCGGCGATGCTTCGGGTGTGGCCGCTTCTGCTTCGGCTTCGTCTGCTTCGGCTGCTGCTTGGCCGGCGTCTGGGGCTTCGCGACGTCGCCGCTCGCGGCGGGCTTGTTCGGCGTCGGCTGGGCGGCGGGGTCGGGCTTGGCGGCGGGGGGCGGCGGCTTGGGCGTGCTGGGAGGGGTGGGGTTGGGGCTCGTGCCGGCGAGCGGCGTGAGCGTCACGGGCTCGCCCTCGACATGTCCCACGGCGTCCTCGAGGGTGGCGCCGGCCGGCAGGTCGACGACGACCGTCTGCAGCGAGCCGTCGGTGAGCCGCACGGTCACCTGGTAGGGCTGGGCCGAAGCGGGCAGCGACAGGACGACGGCCAGGACGGCCGCAGCAAGCAGCAGGACGACGAGGGCTGGCAACGATCGCTTCACGGAATCCGTACCCCTGGGAGGGGGCTCCTTCCCTATCGACCTCTCAGCCCGGGCCTTGAGCCAAAACGCGCGCGCATGCGCGCATGCACGTGTTCATTTTCAGCCTCGATATGCGAACATGTGTTCGACATGGTCGTTTGCGTCCTCTACCCCCGCTTCGAGCTGGTCGCGGCGCTGGGGGGCCGGGGGGCGCTTCTCGCGGCGCCGGCGGCGCTCGCTCCGGAGGCCGGCCGGGAGCAGCTCGTCGGGGAGGT
>JBJMLJ010000661.1:0-1989 GCA_045805365.1 Thermoleophilaceae bacterium | reverse complement strand
GAGCGGGCCTACACCGAGATCGTAGACTTCGAGCGCTCCCTCTGCGTCGACGGGATGGTCCTGATCAAGTTCTTGCTGCACATCTCCACGGAGGAGCAGCTCAAGCGATTCCAGCGCCGCGAGAACAACCCGCTCAAGGGCTGGAAGCTCACGGAAGAGGACTGGCGCAACCGGGAGAAGCGCGACTCCTACGAGCGCGCGATCGAGGACATGCTCGAACGGACGGACCACGAGCTCGCGCACTGGCACCTCATCGAAGGGGATTCCAAGCGCTGGGCGCGAGTGAAGGTCCTCGAGACGACGATCCGTGAGATCGAGCGCGGGATGAAGGAACGCGGGTTCGAGCCGCCGCCGGAAGCGCAGCTCGAGTCGTCCGCGACTGTTCCCTCAGGGTGACCCGAAGCATCCCGCGAATCGCCCTGGCGGTCGTTGCTGCCTGCGCGGCGGCGGTCGCCGGCATCGGCGCCGCCAGGTCGATCGGCGACGACGGCGAGTCGCGCGCCCAGCCGGCAGCCGTGCTCGATCCCGGCGGCCACGCCGGGCCGGTCCCGCGCCGGCCCAACGTGGTGCTGCTCATCATGGACGAGTTCCCCGGCGACTCGCTGCTCGGTCCCGACGGACGGATCGACGCCACCCGCTACCCCAACTTCGCGGCGCTGGCGGGGAACGCCACCTGGTTCCCCAACGCCTTCACGCGCTACGACGCGACCCCCAAGGCGGTGCCCCTGATCATGGACGGCAGGCGGCCCTTCAAGGGCGAGGACGCCGACCACGGCGACCACCCGCGCTCGATCTTCGACATGTTCGGCCTCCGCGGCTACTCGATCCACGACTCGGAGGAGGCCACGGCGATCTGCCCGCGCCGCTGGTGCCGGCACGCCCGAAAGCACCGGCCCGGCATCCTGGCCCACCTGAACCGCGGCCGGCCGGAGCGGCTCGAGCGCTTCTTCGCGACGATCCGGCGCGGCAGGCGGCCCGGCTTCTGGCTCAAGCACGTGCTGCTTCCGCACGAGCCCTACCTCTACCTGCCATCGGGCGCACACGCGCGCAGCATCGCCAAGGACGTCGTGCCGGGGATGAACGGCGTGCAGGGGTTCCACGACCGCTTCCTGACCCAGCACAGCTTCCAGCGCTACCTGCTCCAGGTCGGCTTCGTGGACCACGAGCTCGGCAAGCTCCTCCAGCGGCTCGTCCGGCTCCGGATGTACGACTCGACGATGATCGTGCTCGTCGCCGACCACGGCAAGGCGTTCGAGGTCGGCGTGGATGACCGGCGCCGGGTCAACCAGGAGAACGTGGACGAGATCGGTCCCGTACCGCTGTTCATCAAGGCCCCGGGGCAGCGGCGCGGCCGGATCGACCGCTCCTACGTCAGCACGCTCGACGTCACGCCGACCGTCGCCGACATCCTGAACTTCCGCCTCCCCTACCGCGCGGACGGGCGCTCGGCGTTCAGCCGCGCGGTCCGGCGGCGGCGCGTCGTCTCGCTGCCCACGCGCGACTTCAGCCGAACCGTCCGTATCGGCGCGCGCCGCTACGAGGCGCGGCGACGGGAGGACGTCCGCGACCGGCTGGCGCTCTTCGGATCCGGGCCCTGGGCAAGGCTCTATACCGGCATCGGGCCCTACCGCAGCCTCATCGGGAAGCCGATCGGCGGCGTGCGCCGCGGCTCGGCGAGCACGCTGCGCGGGCGCCTGCTCGGTGCGGGAGAGCTGGGCGCGGTGCACCGGGCCTCCGGACTGGTGCCGGCGCAGATCGTGGGCGACGTCGGCGGCGGCCGCCGCGGGGCCAAGCGCGACGTCGCGGTGGCCGTGAACGGCGTGTTCCGGGCTGTGGGGCGCACCTGGTACCTGCGCGGCAGCCGGACCGAGCACTTCGCGATGAACGTCCCGGAGGAGTCGCTGCGCGAGGGAAGGAACGACGTCGAGGTCTTCCAGGTGGACCGCGGCGGCGTGCTCCACCTACTGGCTCGGACCTAGTAGTTGCGGT
>JBJMLJ010000660.1:0-5945 GCA_045805365.1 Thermoleophilaceae bacterium | reverse complement strand
CAGCGACTTCGACGGTCTCGTCTGCGCCGCCCTCCTCAAGCAGCTCGACCTCCTCGGCGAGGTCAAGTTCGTCCATCCCAAGGACGTGCAGGACGGCAAGGTCGAGATCGGTCCCGGCGACATCACGACCAACCTCCCCTATACGGAGGCGGCGCACCTCGCCTTCGACCACCACATGAGCGAGCTGCTGCGCCTCGAGGGCACCGCGACCAACCACGTGATCGACCCCGATGCCGCCCCGGCCGCGCGCCTCGTCTACGAGTACTACGGCGGTGCCGAGGCCTTCCCGGGCATCAGCAGCGAGATGATGGAAGAGGTCGACAAGGCCGACGCGGCAGGCTTCTCGCTGGACGAGATCCTGAACCCCGGCGGCTGGGTCCTGCTCAGCTTCCTGATGGACCCGCGCACCGGGCTCGGCCGCTTCCGCGACTTCCGGATCTCGAACTACAACCTGATGATGGAGTTGATCGACGCCTGCACGTCGCTGAGCATCGAGGAGATCCTCGAGCTGCCGGACGTGAAGGAGCGCGTCGAGCTCTACCGCCAGCACGACCGCCTGGCGGCCGAGCAGATCGCGCGCTGCTCGACGGTCCACGACAACCTCGTGGTGCTCGACCTGCGCGACGAGGAGACGATCCATCCGACCAACCGCTTCAAGCTCTACGCCCTCTATCCCGACTGCGACGTTTCGATCCACGTGCTCTGGGGCCTGAAGAAGCAGAACACGGTCTTCGCCACCGGGAAGTCGATCGTGAACCGCTCGAGCGGGGCCAACGTCGGCGAGCTCATGCTCGAGTACGGCGGCGGCGGCCACGAGGCGGCCGGGACCTGTCAGATCGACAACGAGCGGGCCAGCGAGGTGCTGAACCAACTCGTCGGCCGGCTCACTGCGCGTAGCGCTTGATGTCCTTGGCGAGCGCCTGCTCGCTCTGATACGCGCCCTGGTGCACGAATGAGAGCGACCCCTTGCGGTCGTAGAAGGCCGTCGTGGGGAACGCCTGGACGCCCTTGAAGACAGCCGCGATGGCGAGGTTTCCGTCGCTGTAGGTCGGATAGCTGACGGGGTACTGGCGCAGGAAGGTCTTGGCGTCGGAGTTGCTGTCGTTCGAGTCGACGCCGACGAAGGCCACGCTCTTGCCGAGCTTCTCGGACTGGCGCTGGAAGAGCGGGAACTCGCCGCGGCAGGGCCCGCACCAGGAGGCCCACTTGTTGACCACCACCGGGTAGCCGTGCAGCCCGGCCAGCCGCTTCTTGAAGGCGTCGGCGCCACCGCCGAGCAGCTGGCTCGCCTGATCGTGGAGCGACGCCAGCGGGGCCGGCGAGCCCTCGAGCGCTGCCGCGTTCGGCTTCCCGGCGCTCTTGGGCTGCGCCGAACCGCAGCCGGCGAGGGCCGTCAGGCAAATGGCGAGTACACAGGTTCGGCGCATGCGTGAAGCGTAGGGGTCCAAAATCGCCGCTCTTGTGGTGTAATAGACACGACGCCGGGAACTTGGCAAGGACCTGGCGGCCGCCGCTCGTGGACTCTGAGCGGCGAAGCAAGGCGGGCGGACCTGCCGCTGACGCGACGGCCCTAATCCCACCGCTGCCAGCGGTTCTGCCCGACTCTCTTGAGAAAGAAAGCCGCACATGGCTGACAGCACTTCCGTGGTTGCGTCCCCGCCGGTTTCCGGTGCGGACTTGAAGCGCGCCGAGCGCTTCGCCAAAGAGCCGTTCATCCTGAACGGAGAGGACGCCGAGAGCGCCCTCGCGCCGGGGACCGCCCGCCGGGCGGCCCTCGAAGCAGCGCTGGCCGAGCTCGACGCCGACCGCGACGAGCCCTCGCTCGAGTGGCGCCAGGACTACTCGCTGATGCTGGGCCTGGAGCGCCTCTTGTCGGAGGAGGAGCCGCACCTCGCGGACGGCACCACCCTGTCCGCCCACCAGGTGGACGCTCTCTCGGGCACGCTGATCGCCCTCGAGTCCGAGGTGCAGGCCTCCAACCGCAACGGCAGGAACGGCAACGGCGCCGCTCCGGTCGAGGAGGTCTCGCTCGGCGAGGTCGAGATCGAGGGCGACGAGGAGCTCGCGACCGACGAGGAGCCGCTCGACTGGGACGCGGCCGAGGAGGCCGAGGAGGAGGCGGCGGTCGACTCCGCCCTCGACGACCCCGGCGCCGCGCGCCGCTTCTGGTTCGAGCACGCCACCGGCGCCGGCAAGACCGTGGCCGCCCTGGGCTTCGTGGAGGGCTCGCGCACCGGCGGCATCCTGATCCTCACCCACCGCCGCAACCTGGTCGACCAGTTCCTCGGCGAGCTCCGCGACCGCGGCTACCGCAAGCGCATCAGCGGCGCGCTGCTCGGCAACGACGGCGATCCGCCGGCCATAGGCCCGGTGACGGTCGAGACCTACCAGTGGTTCGTCCGCAACTCCGGCAAGATCTCGGACGCCTACACGATCGTCATCTGCGACGAGGCCCATACCGCGCTGGGCGAGAAGACGAGCGCCGCCATCCGGCAGTGGACCGGCCCGGTGTTCATCGGCATGACGGCCACGGGCGCGCTGATCGCGCGCCATGTGACGGATCTCTTCCCCACGCAGACCTCGCGCTTCGACCTCGCCCAGGCGGCCCGCCGCGGCGTCATCGCGCCGCTTCGCTGCGTGCGCATCCCCCCGGGGGTCGGGGTCCGCTCGATCGCCAACGTGCCGCTCCGCAAGGGCGAGGTCGACCAGGACTTCGACCAGGAAGAGCTGGCCGCTCTGCTCGACCAGACGCCCTTCAACGTCGCGGTCGCGGACCTCTACAAGACGCGCTTCAAGGACGTGCCCGGCGTCGTCTATTCGGCCGGTGTGCGGCACGCGCACAACGTGGCCGAGGCCTTCCGCGAGGTCGGCATCAAGGCGCAGGCCGTATCGGGTGAGACGCCCAAGCGCGAGCTGACGCGCATCCTCGCCGCCTACGAGCGTGGCGAGATCGACGTGCTCGTCAACGCGCAGCTCCTTGCCGAGGGCTGGAACTCGCCGCGGGCGACGGTCTGCATGCACCTTGCGCCCACCGCGTCCAAGCGCGTGTACCAGCAGCGTGTGGGCCGCGTGACCCGCCGGACGCCGGGCAAGGAGGCGGGGATCATCGTGGACTTCGTCCACCCGGCGACGCCCAACGACGACCCGGTCGTGACCCTGCACTCGCTGCTCGACCGCGACGTCTACCGCGGCGGCGCGATCGTCGTCGGCCCGGTGCGCCGGGGTCGCGGCCGCCGGTTGCGGGTCGAGCGCCGCGTGGTTCCCGTCACGGCGGACCCGACCCGGCGCGCCCAGGTCTTCGAGCGCGAGCTCTGGCGGATCGCCGTGGAGCACCTCTCCTGGGGCGAGCAGCAGGCCTGGGCGATGCTGGCCGGCGCGCGAGTCGCCTCGAACAACTGGCGTCGCGCCAAGGCGATGCTGCACTTCGACTCCACCGGCGAGCTGCGCCGACAGTTCCTGCTCACCTGCCTGCGCCGCAACCGCAACACCCAGCTGCGCCTGCGGGCGCTGTCCGAGATCGGCAACCTGCGCGACGCCGAGGCGTTCGACGAGGCGGTCGAGATCGTCGGCGGCTGGTCCCGCGACGAGCGCCGCGAAGGCGTCAAGGTGCTGCTCCAGGCGCTCGCCGAGAAGCAGATCGGCCGCCGCGACCAGGCGGCGCGCTGGCTCTGGCACCTGGCCGAGTACAGCCGCGAGGTCCACGAGGAGTACGCGGTGCAGCGCTGGCCGGAGACCAAGCGCCTGCTCGGCCTGCTGGTGAACTCGTCAGGCGCCGCACACGCCCGCAACGCGAGGCGGCTCGTGCAGGCGGCGCGCAAGCAGGACCGGCGGCTGTCGGCGGCGCTGCTGGCGGCGGCGCTGGCGCATACGCCGGAGGCCCAGCAGGTCCTCGACGGCGCCCGCATGCGGCTGGCGCGCAAGCCCTCGGCGCTGGCGCGCGAGCTCTTGCGCGACTTCCCCAAGGGCAAGCGGCGTCGTGGCGGACGGCGCCGGCGACGGCGCGGCGGCGGTGACAGCGACGGCGCTCGGGCCGACCGCGCCAAGGGACCGAGCAAGGCCGAGCCCGACGAGTCCGCGCCCGCGGACGACGACGCCGAAGAGCCGGCGGCGGCCTAGCAAGGAGCGCAGCCGGGGCGCCGGCCCGGCGAGCACCGCAACACGTTTATTGATCTAGGCAGCTGTCCCGCTGGTCTGCTGGCGCGCCTGCTGCTGGTCGACTGCCGGCGGGAAGCACAGGTGGCGGTGCACGGTCGACATGCGACCCTCTCGCATCCGCACCAAATACTCCTCACCGCTTGCCAGCTCCTTCCGGCAGACGATGCAGGTAAGTGATTCGCTGTTGCTTGCCGTCATCGGGCCTCCTTGCCCACCACATCGGCAATTACGGGTCTCCGCCTTAGTCAAGGTAGCCCGGAAATGTGGATTTCGCCTGCATTCAATTCCTGCAATCCGTCCAGGGTCTCGACCAGCAGCGCTCCGGAGTCGTCGATGCCGGCGGCCCGGCCCTCGCCGCCGTCCCAGCTGACCTGCCTGCCGATGATCGCGTCGCGCTCCCGCCACGCCGCGAGCACCGCCTCCTGCGAGGCGCCGATCCAAGCGTCGAGGGAGCGCAGCAGCGCGGCCAGCTGATCCTCGAGGTCGCGCGGCTCGCCGGCGGCAGCGGCAATCGACGTCGCGGTCTCGCGCAGCTCCTCGGGCAGGTCCTCCGGCTGGAGGTTCACGTTCAGGCCGATGCCCAGCACCGCCCAGCCGTCCTGGGGGCGGCCCTCGAGCAGGATGCCCGCCAGCTTGCGGCCGTCGATCCAGACGTCGTTGGGCCACTTGACCCGGCACTCGAGGGGCTCGAGCGCCTCGCAGACCGCGACCGCCGCGGCCAGCGGCAGCAGCGCGTGGCGCTCGTCCAGCTCGCGCAGCAGCAGCGACATGAGCAGCGAGCTCCGCGGCGGCGCGGTCCAGACGCGGCCCTGGCGGCCGCGCCCGGCGGTCTGCTCGTCCGCCGTGACGAGCGTCCCGTGCGGCGCGCCGTCGAGCGCCAGTGCCTTTGCCTGCTCGTTCGTGGAATCGACCGTGCGGAAGTGGGCCCGCGGCGTCCCGACGGAGCGCGTCCTCATCGCGGCCGCAGGCGAACCTCGGCGTCCGGCTGGAGCCCGAGAGTGGCGCCGGCGTCGCCGCGGTTGATCGCTACGGCGAGCGTCCGGTAGGCGTCCTCGTAGACGAGCAGCTCGCCCGGCTTCACGTCGGCGAAGGTCTGGGCGTACTTGGCCAGGTAGAGCTCGCCGGCGACCTCCAGCTCGACGGTCTCCCCCAGCGTGATGCCCGTGCCCGCCAGCCGCTCGTGGTCGACGTTGAGCCCCGCGTTGCCGAAGCGGTCGATCACGAGCGAGTGGGCCACGAGCGCGTCGCCCTCGTTGCGCGGCTCGGGGAGCTCGACCGTGGCCAGCGCGGACGGGTCGAGCGGCTCGCCGGCGTCCGCCAGCTCGGCACCGTCGGCGAGCTGCGCCGCCACCGGCGCGAAGACGTCTCTGCCGTGGAAGGTCGCCGAGACCGGCTCGAGCCGGTGCGGCGAGCGGCTGATGTCGGTCGCGAGCTCGACGCCGCCGAACACCGGCCAGGCGAGGCTGAGCAGGCCGTTGTCTGGCCCGACCAGCAGGCGCCCGTCGTCGCAGCGCAGCGCGATGCCGCGCCGCTCGGTCCCGACCTGCGGATCGACCACCGCCATGTGCACGCCCTTGGGCATGTACGGCAGCGTGTTGCGCAGCACGAGGGCGCCGTGGCGGACGCCGTAGCGGGTGATCCCGTGTGTGATGTCGACGATCTGGGCATCCGGCGAGATCGAGCGGATCACTCCGTGGCAGACACCCACGAAGTCGTCGTCACGGCCGTAATCGGTGAGCAGGGTGACGATCATCGGGCTGCATCCTCCAGGATCGCGTCCACCAGGCCGT
>JBJMLJ010000659.1:0-2428 GCA_045805365.1 Thermoleophilaceae bacterium | reverse complement strand
CCGTTCACTACGGTCGATCCCGTGCTCGGCACGCTGGACAGCGACGATCGCCAGCTGGTGCTGGCCGACATCCCCGGCCTCATCGAGGGGGCGAGCGGCGGAGCCGGCCTGGGCCACGAGTTCCTGGCCCACGTGGAGCGCTGCCGCCTGCTGGTCCACGTGCTCGACATCGCGCCGGTTGACGGATCCGATCCGGTGGAGAACCACTCGGTGGTCGAGGCGGAGCTGCGACAGCACGGCCACGGGCTCGCCGGCCTGCCGCGGATCCTCTGCCTTTCGAAGGTGGACCTCGTCACCGAGGACGACGCTCGGGCGGCGGTCGCGGCCTGGCGGGAGCGCCTCGGACACTCGCTGCTCGACGTGATCGCCACCTCCGCCGCGACCGGCGCCGGCCTGGACGTGCTGAGCGGGTCGATCCTCGCCCACGTGCCGGCCGAGGCCGAGGCCGAGCCCGCGGCGGCGGCGACCCACCGGGTCTACCGGCCCGGCGCGGGCGACGCGTTTCGGGTGGAGCGCACGGCGCAGGGCGCCTACAGGATCGAGGGCGAGCGGGTCGAACGGCTCGTCTGGCGGCACGACCCGAACAACGAGGAGGCCATGCGCTACGTCGAGGAGAGGCTGCGGGCCATGGGGGTGCTGCGTGCCCTCGAGGCCGCCGGATTCGAGCCGGGCGACGACGTGGAGATCGCGGGTACGGTTTTCGAGCTCGACCCCGGAGCGCCCTTCCGATGACCTCCCGCCTGGTTCCGCCTGCGCTCGTCCTCCTGCTCGTGGTCGCCGCGGCCGGCTGCGGCGGGAACGACAAGAAGGACGCCGAGCAGACGGTCCGCGACTTCATCACGGCGACCAACAAGCGCGACGCCGACAAGCTCTGCAACGACCTGCTGAGCAAGGACTTCATCGAGCAGGCCACGGGCGCGACCGGGGACAAGGCGAAGAGCACCTGCAAGCAGCAGTTCAAGCTCTTCCGCGGCCTCAACCTGAAGCTGATCCGGATCAACAAGACGAAGATCAACGGCAGCAAGGCGACCGTCGACACGGTCATCGACAGCCAGGACCAGCCCCAGCCGCGGGTCTTCCGGCTCGTCAAGGAAGATGGCCGCTGGCGGCTGGCGGGAGGGACCGGGGGCTAGGCTCGTACCCTTCCCGGCATGGCGACCGTAGTCGTCAAGCTCGGGTCCAGCATCGTGGCGGACGCGGCCGGGGAGGTCCGGGAGGACGTCCTCGCCGGCGTCTGCGACGAGACGGCCCGCCGGCACGCCGCCGGCGACGAGCTCGTCCTCGTCACCTCGGGCGCGATCGCGCGGGGCATGAGGCTGATGGCGCTTCCGGTCCGCCCGTCGGCGATGAGGGAGCTCCAGGCTGCCTCGGCGGTGGGGCAGGGAAAGCTCTACCGCGCCTACGACGAGCTGCTCCAGGCGCGTGGCGTCCCGAGCGCCCAGGTGCTGCTGACCTTCTTCGACATGTCCGCGCGCACGCACTACCTCAACGCCCGCCACACGCTGCGCAAGCTGCTCGACTGGCGGATCGTGCCGGTGATCAACGAGAACGACACGACGACCACCGACGAGATCTCGTTCGGCGACAACGACTTCCTCGGCGCGCAGGTGGCCATCCTGCTGAACGCCGACCTGCTCGTGCTGCTCACCGACACCGCCGGCCTCCATACCGCCGATCCGAGCGCCGACCCCGGCGCGGAGCTGGTGCCTGAGGTGAGCGACTTCGAGCAGCTCGAGGGCTACGACATCGGCGTCTCCAGCTCGCCGCTCGGCTCGGGGGGCATGCGCTCGAAGGTCGTGGCCGCCGAGATGGCCACGGCGGCCGGAATCCCGGCCGTGATCACGAGCGGAATCGAGCGGGACGCCGTCGCTCGCGCGCTCGCGGGCGAGCCCTCGGGCACCCGCTTCCAGCCCCAGAGCGGGCGCGTGTCGAGCTTCAAGCTCTGGCTCAAGTACGCGAAGCCCACCCACGGGCGGCTGACCGTCGACGAGGGCGCCGAGCGGGCGCTCCGCGAGCGCGGGACGAGCCTGCTTCCCGTGGGCGTCGTGGAGGTGGAGGGCGAGTTCAACGCCGGCGACGCCGTCGAGGTCCGCTCCGACGGCCGCGTCATCGGCAAGGGGATCGTCAACTACTCAGCCGAGGAACTGCGCCAGATCAAGGGCCTCAAGTCGTCCCAGGTGCGCGAGCTGCTGCCCCGGGCGACCGAGGAAGCGGTCCACCGCGACTACTTCGTGCTGGACTGAGCACCCTCCTCAAGCGTGGTGCCGAAGTCGGTGCGCCAGGAGATGCCGAAGACCACACCAAGCGCTTTCCTGCGCGCTTGGAGATCGGCTAGTCGGTCGGCTCGTTGTCCTCCCAGGGGTGGCGGATCAGCAGGCCGCCGTCCACGACATAGACCGCCCCGGTCACGTAGCTCGCCTCGTCGCTT
>JBJMLJ010000658.1:0-12420 GCA_045805365.1 Thermoleophilaceae bacterium | reverse complement strand
GCATGTCGGTCCTCTTCCGGCGGAAGGAGCGTGCCCTGGAGGTGCCGGTGCCCGGCGCCGGCATGGATCCGGCCGTCATGGCCCGTGCCCAGGCCGGCCTGTGGGCCGGCGGGGCGCTGATCGCGCTGCTCGTCGCGATCCTGCCTCACCCGCACGAGGCCTACACCTTCGGATTCCTCGTGGTCGCCGGCATCGCCACGGCGACGGCTGGGATCATCAACGCGCGTGCGGGAAGGCTGCCGCGCTGGATCCTCCACCTGGCGTCACTGGTAGGCACCGCCCTCATCTCGCTCTGCATCTACTTCAGCGGCGAGCGGCTCGGAGCGCCCTCGACCGACAACGAGATGCTCTACCTCTGGATCGCGCTCTACAGCGCCTACTTCTTCTCGCTGCGCCAGGCCGGGCTGCAGCTAGCCTGGGTAGCGGTCGCGTACTGGGTGGTGCTGGCAATCTCGGCCCCGAGCTCCGTCTTCGCGGCCCGCTGGGCGGAGACGGTCGGGACGCTCGCCGTGGCTGCCGTCCTCGTCCAGGCACTGCGGAACCGGCTCATGGACCTCGTCGACAGGCTGGCGGACGCCGCCCGAACCGATCCGCTCACGGGCCTCCAGAACCGGCGCGGATTCGAAGAGTCGTTCGGCGTAGAGGTCGAACGCGCCCGTCGCCACAACCGGCCGCTGACCGTGCTGCTCGGCGACCTCGACCACTTCAAGCGCGTCAACGACCGGCTCGGCCATCCCGCCGGCGACGTGGCCCTGAAGCGCGCCGGGGAACTGCTCCGCACCGGCCGCCGTCGCATCGATCTCGTTGCCCGGGCGGGCGGCGAGGAGTTCGCAGTGATCCTCCCCGAGACCGGCGAGGGCGACGCCTTCCTCGTCTCCGAGCGTATGCGGACAGCGGTCGAGCGCGCCTTCGAGGACTCGCCGGTGCCGATCACGATGACCTTCGGGCTGGCCACCTTCCCCGGGCACGGCACCACCGCCGACGCCCTGCTCTCCTCGGCCGATCAGGCCCTCTACGCGGCCAAGGAGCTGGGGCGCAACCGCACCGTCATCTTCAGCGAACAGCTCGGCGACGCCACCAGCCAGCCCGGCGACCGCGAGGTGCACCTCGACACGCTGCTGGCGCTGGCGGAGGCGATCGACCTGCGGGACTCGCGAACGGCCGACCACTCGAAGACGGTCGGGCGCTATTCCGGCCTGATCGCCGCCGAGCTCGGGCTCGGCCCCGGTCACGTCCGCCGGATCGAGATCGCCGGGAGGCTGCACGACGTCGGCAAGGTCGGCCTACCCGATTCCATCCTGCGCAAGCCCGGCCCGCTCGACGACGCGGAATGGGAGGCGATGCGGCGCCACCCCCAGATCGGGGCCGACATCCTCGGGAGCGGCCACTTCGAGGACATCCGCGGCTGGATCCTCGCCCACCACGAGAGCCCGGACGGCAAGGGCTACCCCTTCGGCCTGTCGGGTGAGGAGATCCCGCTCGAGGCGCGGATTCTCTCCGCGGCCGACGCCTACGAGGCGATGACGGCCGATCGGGTGTACCGCGCGGCGCTCGGCGTCGACCAGGCGCGAGACGAGCTCGGGCGCTGTGCCGGCAGCCAATTCGACCCCAGGGTGGTGGGGGCCTTTCTCCGCGCCCTCCAGCGAGAGGACCGCCAGACCGCGGCCCCCGCCGCCGCGGTAGCGGGAGGCTCCGACCCGGCCGGCCACTAAGCTCAATCTCGCCCGCCGGCTGCAGCCCGGTGAGCAACGGGGCTCCTCAATTTCCCTCCCATGATCGATCACGAACAGCTCGCCGATGCGCTCCAGCGGCTGGACGCGCGCGAGCGCGAGGTGCTCCACCTGTCGCTGCGCCGCCGCGTTCCCGACGCCTCGCTCGGCGAGGTGCTCGGCTGCGACGCGCAGACCGTCGCGCGCCGGCGCGCCGCGGCGATCGACCGGCTCGCCGACGATCTCGGCGTCCAGCGCGGCGAGGACCTCGGGCACATGCTCAAGGCGCTGCTCGAGCCGGAGACCTGGGCCGCGGTCGAGGCCGCCGACGCGGAGGCTGCGGCGGACGTGGTCCCGGCTGCGCCGCCCGAGCCCGATGGCGTCGAGCCGGAGGTCACCCAGGCGAAGCCCGACGGCGAGCCCGAGGAGGAGCCGGTCCAGACCGTGCTGGCGGACACGCCCGGCAACGGCACGGGCGCCTCCAAGCCGGTGCTCGAGATGCTCGCGAGGCCGAGCGAGCCCGAGAAGGAGCGCGATCCCTCGCGGGCCGCCGGCTGGATCCTCGCCGGCACCCTGGGCGTCGCCGCCCTGATCGCCGCCGCCGGGTTCGCGGGCGCCACCCTGTTCGGCAAGAGCGACTCCTCCAGCAAGGGCTCGGGCGCCTCCGAGGAGCGCCACTTCACGGCCAAGGGCATCGGTCCCCTCGCCGCCCCCTTCCCGACGACCCCCCAGAGCGCCTGCTACTCGACCGCCTATATCCGCCGCCCGGTGACGCTCTATCGCCGCCCCGACGGCCGCAAGGAGCTGAGGATCGCCCCGCGGACCGAGTGGAAGTCGCCGCGGGTGCTCAGCGTCGTCAGGCAGCGCGGCGACTGGCTGGGCGTCCTCGCGTCCGAGCTCGGCAACGGCAAGGTCGGCTGGATGCGGCGCGGGCAGGCGCGGCTCGACTGCGTGCGCTGGTCGCTCAACGTCGACCTCTCGAAGCGCGCACTCTTCGTCCACAAGGACGGGCGCACGATCCGCCGCCTGACGATCGCCGTCGGCGGCCCCGGCCATCCGACCCCCGCCGGGCGGTTCGCCGTGACCGACCGGCTCGACGTCGTCGACAAGGGCTCGCCCTACGGCTGCTGCGTGCTGGCGCTCACCGGCCACCAGGTCAAGCTGCCGCCCGACTGGCCCGGCGGCGACCGGCTGGCGATCCACGCCACCACCGACACGAACAGCATCGGCAAGGCCGTCAGCCTGGGCTGCATGCGCGCCGCCTCGAACCAGGCGCGCTGGCTGATCGAGTCGGTCCCGCTCGGAACGCCCGTATTCATACGGAGCTGAATCTCACGGTCCGACGGAGTAGTGCGTTCTAAGGGCGTGAACCTGCCGCCCTTTCAGGCGCTGCTCGACGCGCACAGCGCGGAGATCTACCGCTTCCTCGTCGTCACGGCCGGCTCCGACGACGCCGACGACGCCTTCCAGGAGACCTGGATCTCCGCCATGCGCGCCTACCCGAGGCTGAAACGCGCAGACAACCTGCGCGCCTGGCTCTTCCGCATCGCGAAGAACAAGGCGATCGACGCTCACAGGGCCCGCGGCCGCCGGCCGGTGTCGGTCGCGACGGTCCCCGAGACGCCCGCGGCCTCCACGGAGCTCGACCTCGAGGAGCCCGAGCTATGGGCGGCGGTCAGAGACCTTCCACCGAAGCAGCGCGCGGCCGTGTACTGCCGCTCGGTGCTCGGCATCCCCTACGACGAGCTGGCCGAGTTGCTCGAGTCCTCGCGCGACGCTGCCCGCCGCAGCGTCCACGAGGGCCTCAAGCGGCTCAGAGAGGAGTGGACTCCATGAACGAGATCGAGAACCTGCTGCGCAAGGACGCCACCCGGCTGCCGGGCGAGATCCCGGCCGGGCTCCAGGAGCGGCTGGCCGAGCGGGCCGCCCGGGAGGGTCTGCTCGATGTGTCCTATGCCGAGCTGGACTCGCCGGTCGGGAAGCTCGCCGTGGCGAGCACGCCGCGCGGCCTGGTGCGGATCGCCTACGAGAACCAGGCGGAGACGTTCGCCGAGGAGCTGGCGGCGAAGCTGTCGCCCCGCGTGATCCGGGCGCCGCGGCGCCTCGACGACGTGCGCCGGGAGCTCGACGAGTACTTCGAGGGGCGCCGCCAGGAGTTCGACCTCCCGCTCGACTGGTCGCTCACGCACGGCTTCTTCCGGAAGGTGCTGAGGCACACGGCGCAGATCGGCTACGGGAGCGTCGGCACCTACGCGGAGATGGCCCGGAAGGCGGGCAGCCCGCGGGCCGTGCGAGCCGCGGGCAACGCGCTCGGGGCGAACCCGATCCCGATCGTCGTGCCCTGCCACCGGGTGCTGCGCACCGGCGGTGCGCTCGGCGGCTACGGCGGCGGCGTCGAGCGCAAGGAGTTCCTCCTGCGCCACGAGGGCGTGATCGCCGCCTAGAGCTGGGCGGCGACGGCGTTGGCAACCAGCGCGGCCACGAGCCCGGCGGGGACGCCCGCCACCGATCCGGTGGCGCTCACCACCTGCGCCCTGCCGTTCCGGCTGGCGAGGACGGCGTCGAGCGTGAGGGGGATCGGCGCGCCCCCGCCCAGGCTGCCCCCCGTGAGGCCGCCCAGGATGCCCCCGAGCGGCCCGCCCGCCGCCGAGCCGAGATAGCTGCCCACCTTCGCCGCGGTCGTGGTGGCGCTGAGGCCCGCGCGGTAGTTGCGCTCGCCGTCGCCGCGCTTCAACGTGAACGAGCTGACGTCGAGCGGGCCGGACACGAGCCGGCTGAGCGTCACCGACACCTTGTTGAAGCCGTCGAGGCGGTCGAGCGTCCGGCCCTGGCGCTCCGGCGTCAGGCGCAGGCCGCTGCCCTTCACGGTCAGCGAATCGCCCTCTCCGAACAGCAGCCGCAGCGCCGGAATCGCGCTCAGCGACACGTGCGCCGTGCCGCCGTGGCGCTCCAGCCGGTTCTCCACGTTGTGCTCCGCGGCACCCGGCAGGAACAGCTGGGCGGAGATCAGCGCGACCACCACCAGCGCCAGTAGGACGACCACGATCCTGCGCATACAATCGGTGAGTCTTACTCTCCAGGAGAGGTGGCCGAGTGGCTGAAGGCACTCGCCTGCTAAGCGAGTAGGGGGTTCACGCTCCCTCGCGGGTTCGAATCCCGCCCTCTCCGCTGCCGAGCAGGGACTCGATCTGGTCGGCCGGGCCGGGGCGGCCGAAGTGGTACCCCTGAGCCTGGCCGCAGCCAAGGGCGCGCACCTGCTTCGCCTGCTCGGCGGTCTCGACTCCCTCGGCGATCACTCCGAGCCCGAGCGCGCCGGCCAGGGCGGCGATCCCGGCGACGATCGCCGAGCCCCCGTTCTGCTCGGACAGGCGCTCCACGAACGAGCGGTCGACCTTCAGGACGTCGATGGGGAAGCGCTGTAGGTGGCTGAGCGAGGAGTATCCGGTGCCGAAGTCGTCGAGGAGGATCCTCACGCCGAGAGCCTTGACGGACTCGAGCGACGCCGCCGGTGCCGTCGAGGACTCGACCAGCGCCGTCTCGGTGACCTCCAGAGCCAGATCGGAGGGGCTGACGCCGGTCTCGCTGAGGACCTTGCCGACGATGCTCGGCAGCTCGGACTGGGCGAGCTGGCGGGCGCTCAGGTTGACGCTTACCGGCAGCGGCGCCATGTCACCGAAGCGATTGCGCCAGTCACGCGCCTGCTCGCATGCCTCGCGAAGGGTCCAGGCGCCGATCTGAAGGATGAGAGCGCTCTCCTCGGCGATCGGGATGAAGTCGGCGGGGAAGACCAGACCCCTGTCGGGATGCTCCCATCTGACCAGGGCCTCGACGGACTCGATGGCGCCCGTCTTGAGCGAGACGATGGGCTGGTAGAACAGGCGCAGCTGGCTCTCGTCGAGGGCTACGCGTAGGGCGCGCTCGGTAGCCAGCCGCTGCAGGGCGCGGTTGCGGAGCGCCTCGTCGAAGAGCTCCCAGTGACCGGTGCCGCGCTCCTTCGCGCGGTACATGGCGATATCGGCGTCCCTCAACGTGCTCTCCGGGTCGCCGGCCCCGCCGTTCGTCAGCGCGACGCCGATGCTCGCGGTGACGGTGTGGTCCTCACGGTCGAGCATGAAGGGGCTGAGGAGTGAGCGCTGGATCCGTTCGGCAAGGCGCACGGTCTCGCCCTCCCAGGTCAGGTCCTCGCAGAGCACGACGAACTCGTCGCCGCCGAAGCGGGCCAACGTATCGGTGCTTCGCAGCGCCGTCTTCAGCCGGCCCGCAACCTGTTTCAGGAGTTGGTCGCCCACGGCGTGGCCGAGGCTGTCGTTCACGAGCTTGAACCTGTCGAGGTCCACGAAGAGGACGGCGGCGAAAGTGCCCTGGCGCTCGGCTCGCTCCAGCGCGTGCTCGAGGCGGTCACGGAAGAGGATCCGGTTCGGCAGTCCGGTCAGGGCGTCGTGCGTGGCCTGGTGTGCGATCTGCTGCCGCGCTCGTATGCGCTCGAGCACGCGACCGAGCTGCCGACCGATCTGGGCCATCACCTGGAGGAGGTCGGCGTCCGGCGCAACCGGGGAGGCGCTGAAGAATTCGACCACGACCTCGACTTCCCCGTCCACGACGATGGGGAAGGCGAACGCCCCACGGACGCCGAGCTCGCGGCGCGGGAAGTTCGGGTCGCTCTCGGTGTCGGGCACCCAGGCGGCCTCGCCCGAGTCGAGGACCCTGCCCGGGAGGCCGACGCCCCTCGCGAACGACGTCCTCTCCGTCACCCGGCGGAAGGCGGCGAACTGCTCCGATTGGTCCGTGTGCCAGATGCCCGTGGGGACGAGGTCGCCCGATGAGGCATCGCGCGTGTAGGCGTGACCGACAGGCCATCCGGTGTGATCGCATACGACGTCCACCACGCCCTGCAGCACCTCGTCCAGGCTGGAGCCCTCGTTGGAGACCGACACCACCGCTTCGAGCAGCCGCAGCTCCCGCTGCCGATCGTAGAGCGCCCGCGTCGTGCGCTCGGCGATCTGCTCGGCCTCATGGCGGGCCAGGCGCTCGCGCTGAAGCCGTCGTTCGATCTGCCGGGCGCGCTCCGCCGCCGAGCTGCCCAGCACGGCGTCCGGTCTCATCGGATGAACCCGATCTCGAGGACGCAGCGGTCGTCGCCTCGGTTCATGCAGCGCGGCTGGTCGATCGTCAGCTGCTCGCCGTAGTGGTCGGCGGCTCCGTGGAGCAAGCCCTCGGCGAACGCGCACATCTTGCGCGGCGACCTGTAACCCATGATCAGCACGCCGTTGCGTTCCTCGAAGTCGAAGACCGGCACGTCGGCGCCCGGGTAGAGCTTCCGCACCTCGGGGTGGATGATGTCGTTGAGAGTCAGCACGAACGAGCGCGTCGAGTCGTGTGGCTCGAACAGCTGCGGGTAGCGGGTCGCGAAGAGGGGCAGCGCGCTGCGCCCGAACCAGCGCACCACCTCGTCACTCGTCAGCCCGAGCTCGACCGAGGCGGCATCCACCAGCCTCATCAGGTCCTCGTCCGGATAGCTGCCCAGGGAGGTGTAGGCGCCATCGAGTCCGGCCACGTCCAGCAGTGCGTCCCAGGTCTCCTCGCCGTGGTCTCTCGCGACCAGCTGCTCCAGCACGTTGAAGACGACGCCCTTCACCTGAGGTATCCGCCCCCGGGACGACAGGCCTTGAAATTGTGAAGACGCAGCGCGAGAACAGACCTTGCGCACTTCGCCCCCTGCGAGTCCCACCACATGTGACCTGCCTCAGGTACCGGTTCCCTTCCTTGGGTTATCGGCCGAACCGGAACGGGGCTTTACTGCTCAACCCCGCGGCCTCTGCGGCCGAAAAGGGGCTATGGCCCCGGATCGGTCCGCCACCAGTCACGTCGAGGAGCATCTCGAGCTCGCGAGGGCGATCGCTGACGTCTTCGCGGACCCGGACCCGGACACCGCCGAGCGGCTGTTTCACCCGGAGCTCCAGTTCCACGATGCCTGGGCCGTCGGCCCCGGGATCTACCGCGGTCTCGCCGGGATGCGCCAGCTCCATCGGGACTTCTCGGCCGCCTGGGAGGACTTCAGGTTCGAGCTGCTCGAGCTCCAGCCCACGCCGGACGGACGCGTCTTCATGGCAGCCCGCCAGCGCGTGAGGCGGAAGACGACCAGCCGCGAGATCGACAGGACCATGTACTTCCTCCTCGCCTTCCGCGACGGCAAGCTCGTCCGCTGGGACGGGTGGCACCTGCGCGCGGTCGCCCGCGGCGCCGCGGGCCTCGAAGACTGAGCGGGACCCGGGGAGGCGGGACATGCAACGAGGCCCGCCTCCCCGGGCTTTGCAGTCGAAAGCTAGGTGCGCAGGACCGCGCGCCGCTCATTCACGGCGGCGACCGCCTGCCGGCGATCACCGGGTACCTCCTCCGCACCACACTCTCGACATCCGAGCGGGACGCCGCTTTCCAAGGCGGAGATGTACGACAGCCACTCGACCTTCGTGCGAGCCGAACAGTGCTCGCACTCGAGCTGAACGCGTCTCTTCGTCCAGCCGATGGGTTTCATCTGCATGGCGTCCGTACCCCCCTTGCCGCGGGGAGGGTACGCGCGCTCTTCTGGCGAGGCACCCGATCACACGAAAATGCCCAGCTTTGAGGCCCCGAAGCGCACCCATAAGTCAGCCCCGAAGCGGCTACCCTTGCCCACCGGGCGCCCGTAGCTCAGCTGGATAGAGCGTCGGTCTACGGAACCGAAGGTCACAGGTTCGAATCCTGTCGGGCGCGTACGGAGTCAGTTCGCCGTCGGTTAGCGTCTCGCCATGACCGAAGCGAACGGGACGGTGCTCGTGTCCGGTGGCACGGGCTTTCTTGGCGGCTGGTGCATCGCGGCGCTCCTCGAGCGGGGCTACGACGTGCGGACCACGGTGCGCGACCTTGCGCGCGAGCGGCCGGTCCGGGATTCGGTCGCCGCGGCGGGCGTCGACGCCGACTCGCGCCTCACCGTGCTCGCCGCGGACCTCACCGCGGACGAGGGGTGGGCCGAGGCGGTGGCGGGCTGCCGCTACGTGATGCACGTGGCATCCCCCTTCCCGCCCGTGCAGCCCAAGGACCCGGACGACCTCATCGTCCCCGCCCGCGACGGCGCGCTCCGGGTGCTGCGCGCAGCGCTCGACGCCGGGGTGGAGCGCATCGCCATGACCTCGTCGGTCGCGGCGGTTCGTGGTGGGCGGGAGGCGTCGCCCGAGTCGCCCCATACCGAGGCCGACTGGACCGATGGCGCGGACACGTCGCGCACGCCCTACGTACGCTCGAAGGCGATCGCGGAGCAGGAGGCCTGGGAGCACGTGCGAGAGTCGGGCGCGGAGGACCGGCTGGCGACCATTCAGCCCGGCGCGATCATCGGTCCGGCGCTGAACGCCGACCACTCCTACTCGCTCCAGGCGATCCAGCGGCTGCTCGACGGGATGCCGGCGATGCCGAAGCTCGGGTTCAACTTCGTCGACGTCCGTGACGTGGCCGATCTCCACCTGCGCGCGCTGACCGATCCCGCCGCCGGGGGCGAGCGCTTCATCGCGACCGACCGCTTCCTCTGGACCGAGGAGGTCGCGGCCATCATTCGCGAGCGGCTCGGCGACGCCGCGCCGAAGGTCCCGACCCGCGTCGCGCCGAACCTGCTCATCCGGGCGGCCGCCCTGTTCGACGGCAGCATCCGCTCGGTCGTGGGCGACCTCGGCCGGCAGTCCTGGATCTCGAGCGACAAGGCGCGGGAGACCCTCCGCTGGACGACGCGCCCGATCGAGGACTCGATCGAGGATTGCGCCCGCAGCCTCATCCAGCACCCAGGCCCGTAGGATCGCGCCATGAAAGCGGCAGTGATCTACGAGGGCGGCCCGCCGCAGGTGCTGCGCTACGAGGACGTTCCCGATCCGGAGTGCCCGGACGGGTTCGTCGTGATCGACGTCGAGGCGATCAGCATCGAGGGCGGCGACCTGCTCGCCCGGGCCGGCGCGCCGCCCACCGAGACGCCGCACATCGTCGGCTACCTCGCGGCTGGGACCGTGAGCGAGGTGGGCGGGGGAGTCGAGTCACCGGCGGTCGGCGACAAGGTCGTGGCGCTCGGCCAGGACGGCTCGCACGCCGCGCGGCGCGCCGTGCCCGCCCTGGTGACGTGGCCGATCCCCGACGGGCTCGAGCCGGCCAAGGCGGCGTGTATCCCGGTCGCGTTCGGCACTGCGCAGGAGTGCCTGTTCACGGCCGCCAACCTTTCCGAGGGGCAGACGGCCCTGATCCACGCCGGTGCCGGCGGCGTGGGGATGGCTGCGATCCAGCTTGCGAAGCGGGCAGGCGCGACGGTCATCTCGACGGCCTCGACCGACGAAAAGCTCGAAAGGCTGAAGCCGCTCGGGCTGGATCACGGCGTCAACTACGCGACCGAGAGCTTCGTCGGACGCGTGAAAGAGTTGACGGACGGCCGCGGCGCCGACGTGGTGCTCGACTCGATCGGCGGGCAGAACCTGGTCGACAGCGTCGAGGCGCTGGCGTACCGAGGCACCCTCGTCAGCGTTGGCGTGGCCGGTCGCAGCGGGTCGGCGATCGAGGCGCAGGCGCTGTGGCAGAAGAACAACGCGCTCCGGGGGGTCTACCTCGGCGGGGCGATGGGCGCCGAGCTCCCGCGGATCCACGCGATGATCGGTGACCTGATCGGGCGGGTCGCGAGCGGTGAGCTGCACGTCGAGATCGACCGCACCTTCCCGCTCGCCGACGCGGCCGCGGCGCACGAGTACCTCGAGGGAAGGAACGCGTTCGGTCGGGTCGTCATGACCCCCTAGGGCGCTCTCACGAACTCCCGCGCTCGCGCGTTCCAGGGTCATGATCTACACGCTCAAGGACAGCCCGATCGGGGAACTGCTGCTGCTCGGCGACGGCGAGGCGCTCCACGGTCTCTACATGCAGGACGGGCGCAGGCCCATCGAGCCAAGGCCCGACTGGCAGCGCCGGGACGGGGCGTTCGCCGCGGCACGCGAGCAGCTCGACGAGTACTTCGCCGGGACGCGGACGAGCTTCGACCTCCCGCTGGTCTTGAACGGCGACGCCTTTCAGACTCTGGTCTGGACGGAGCTGCAGCGGATCCCGTACGGCGAAACGGTCAGCTACGGGCAGATCGCGCGCGAGATCGGCCGACCGGACGCGGCCCGCGCCGTGGGCCTCGCCAACGGGCGGAACCCGATCGCCGTGATCGTCCCCTGCCACCGCGTCATCGGCGCGGATGGCAGCCTGACCGGCTACGGCGGCGGGCTCGAGCGCAAGCGGCTGCTGCTCGATCTGGAGCAGGGCGTCCTGTCGCTCTAGTCGATCGTCCACGGTCACATCCGACCGTCGCGGCGTGTCAAAGAGGTAAAGGACGAAACGCGACGGATGTGACAGGAGGACCCAACAATGGCTACGAAGATTGCGGTTACGGGAGCGACCGGGCGGCTCGGCAGTCAGCTGGTCGACGTGCTCGAGGGGCAAGGCCACGAGGTCGTGCCGATCGCCCGCTCGAAGGGCGTGGACGTGATCACCGGGCAGGGCCTGGTGGAGGCGCTTCACGGCGTGGACGTGGTCGTCGACCTGGCGACCGGTCCCTCGCCCGACGAGAAGGAGGCGACCGAGTTCTTCACGACGTCGACGCGCAACCTCCAGGAGGCGGGCGTCCAGGCAGGAGTGAAGCGGATCGTCCTCGTGTCGATCATCGGCATCGACAAGTTCAAGACGGGCTACAACGCCGCCAAGGTCGCCCAGGAGAAGGCGGCACTGGCGGGCTCGATCCCCACCCGCATCGTGCGCGCCGCGCAGTTCCACGAGTTCGTGGAGCAGCTGCTCGACTGGGGCCGGCAGGGCGATGTCGCCTACGTCGCCGCGATGAGGACGCAGGTGGTCGCCGCCCGCGCGCTCGCCGAGGTGCTGGCCGAGCTGGTGACGGACTCCGAGCCGATCGGGCCGACGCTCGAGGTCGCCGGTCCGCGCGCCGAGCGGCTGGTCGACCTGGCCCGGCTGCTGGTGGCGGAGCGCGGCGAGTCGCTGCAGGTCTCCGAGACGACCGAGTTCTTCCCGGAGGGCGAGCTCTACGACTCGGATGCCCCGCTGCCCGGTCCCGACGCGAAGCTGGTCGGCCCGACGTACGAGGACTGGCTGAAGGCGGCCTAGGCCACAGCGGTACGGCTGCCGCGACGGTCAGGGCATGGCCGGCAGCCGGGCGATCTCGCATCCGTATGAGACCTCGTGCTTTGCGTCCCCGCTCGCGACGAGGTTGCCTTTATCAGCCTGGGATTGAGGAGGGGATGCGCGCCTAGGCGCCGGCCGTTGAGGAATCGGTGCCGGGCCTGGACGCGGCGGCTAGCCCGCCACCGCCGTGAGCGGGAACTTGCCGTGCAGGCAGACGGACCGGCTCGTCAGGCGGGTAGCGCGATGGCTGAACGACTCGACGACGATCGCCCTGCCGTAGGGCGCCTGCGCTCCCAGACCCCAGGCCGGCGGATAGACGTCGACGCGGCGGCAGACGAGCTTCGCGAGGCCGGCCAGCGGGGCCGCCTGGAAGCTCGGGTTGACGAAGATCTTCGCCACCGCGCGGGTGTCGGAGGTCCGGCTGAAGACCGGAACGCCGTTGACGTAGAACGGATGCCCGACGACGTAGAGCATCGTCCCGCTCGGCGGAGGCTGGGCGCGCAGCGCGGTCATCGAGCCGATGACGATTCGCTCGATGTTG
>JBJMLJ010000657.1:0-3636 GCA_045805365.1 Thermoleophilaceae bacterium | reverse complement strand
TCCGGAGCACCTCGCGCGTGACGCAGGGCGGCGCCCTGGGCGCCGGCGGCTCCAGCGCGAGCTGCCAGCTCGGCTAATCGAACAGCCTGGGGTCGTTGGTGATCACGCCGTCGACGCCGAGGGCCTCGAGCGCCGCGATCTTCCCCGCATCGTCCACGGTCCAGACGTAGAGCTGCCCGCCCACGCCCTGGACGGCCTCCACGAGTCGTGGGCTCACAAGCAGGCGGTGCGCCATCAGCGCCTCGGCGCCCCCCGCGGCGATAAGCCGCGCGGCCCGGCCGGGGAGCCGTGCGCGCCACCAGCGCAGGATCGCGTAGGCGGGAAGCGCCAGGGCGCTGCGGGTGTAGTCCCGCTTGGCCCTCGGGACCGACCAGCCGCGGCGCAGCTCCGGCGCCAGCTCGCCCAGCCTTCGCAGGCTCTCCGGATAGGTGGTGGAGACGAGTGCCCTGTCGGTCAGGCCACGCGCCTCGAGGCCCTCCACGACCTCCCGCTCGTAGCCGGGCAGCTTGAGGTCGACGTCGAGCTCGATCTCGGAATAGGCCTCGCCCGCGAAGTGGTCGAGGCCCTCCTCGAGGGTGAGGCAGTCGCGCTCGTCCGCGTCCTCCCAGTCGTGCGCCAGCACGAGACGGCGGTCGCGCGTCCGGAGCACGTCGAACTCGATCATGTCGACGCCGTGCTCCAGTGCCGCCTCGAAGCTCGCGATCGTGTTCCCGGGCGCCACGTGGTCGGCGCCCTTGTGTCCCACCCGCTTCACCGCTGGCAGCCCGGGCACCAGAACGTCTTGCGGTTGTCGTCCCCCTGGCGGCGTGCGCGCACGAGCTCGCCGCAGCGCGGGCAGGGGCGCCCGGCCCGCTCGAAGACGCTCGCCTCCCGGAGGTGGCCGGGGCCGGCGGCGGAGCGGCGCATGGGCGCCCTCGCGGCGCGGACGATCTCGAGGATCTCGTCGTCGCTCACCTCGGCGAGCGGCCGCCAGGGATCGACCTTGGCCAGCCAGCAGCCCTCCGACTTCCAGATGTTGCCGATGCCGGCGAGGTTGCGCTGGTCGAGCAGGGCATCGCCGACTCCACGGGTCTGGTCGTCCTCTCGGAGCCGCCGCAGGGCCGCCGCTTCGCTGAAGTCGTCGGCGATGATGTCCGGCCCGAGCCCGGCGAGGCGCTGGTCGAAGCGCGTCCGCCCATCGGTCATCAGCTCCAGGACGGGACCGTCGAACTGGACCACCTCGTGGTCCGGCGTGCGGAGCACGAGCCACGCCCGCTGCGGCGACCGGCCCCAGCGCTGGCCGCGGCGGTAGACGCCCCACCAGCCGTTCATGCGCAGGTGCGAGTGCAGCGCGAGCCCGCCCTCGAAGCGGATGAAGAGGTGCTTGCCGCGGGCGTCGACCTTCTTCACCGCCCTGCCGGACAGGCGCTCGGGCCAGCGGTCGAGGGCGTGACGCGGCTGCGGCGCCTCGATCTCGACGATCGGGCTGCCGACGAGCGCGCTGCCGATTCGGCTGGCCGCGTGATGGATCGTGTCGCCCTCGGGCATGCACCCGAGGGTACGGTGCGCGGCCGTGAAGCTGGTTACCTGGAATGTGAACTCGCTGAATCCGCGCATGCCGCGGCTGCTGGAGCTGATCGAGACCCACGGGCCCGACCTGCTGTTCCTCCAGGAGACGAAGACGGCGCCGGACACGTTCCCCGAGCTCGAGCTGAACGCCGCCGGCTACAAGGTCGCCCACCACAGCGGCGGTCGCTGGGCCGGGGTGGCGCTGGCGGCGCGCGAGGAGCTCGGCGACGTCTGCGCCGGCCTCGCGGGCGAGCCGTCGGGGGACGAGGCGCGCTGGGTCGAGGCGAGCGTCGCCGGGCTGCGCGTCGTCTCCGTCTACGTGCCGAACGGCCGCGAGGTGGGCTCGCCCTTCTTCGAGGACAAGCTGCGCTTCCTCGACGCGGCGGCGGAGCGCATCCGGCAGCTCTCGAGCGAGCGGCTCGTGGTGGCGGGCGACTTCAACGTCTGCCCTACCGACCTGGACGTCTGGGACCCCACCGCGACGGCGGGCGCGACCCACGTGACCGAGCCCGAGCGCGAGCGCTTCCGGGCGCTGCTCGAGGCGGGGACGATCGACGCCTTCCGCTCCCTGAGCCCCGACGAGCTCGGCTTCACCTGGTGGGACTACAGGGCCGGGCACTTCCACAAGAAGATGGGCCTGCGCATAGACGCCTTCCTGCTCTCGCCGCCGGTCGCCGACCGGCTCGAGTCGTGCGGCATCGACCGCAACTTCCGCAAGGGCCCGAAGCCCTCGGACCACGCGCCGCTGCTGGCGGAGCTGAGGGGCTAAGCGAGTCCTGGCGGAATTGGCCGGCCTGACTTACCCTCGTTCAGGTCATCCGTAATCAACCCGAAAGGACGCGCTGATGGTCCCCGTTCTCGCCCGCCTGACCCTTCCGAGGCTAGTTGCCGTCGCGATCGTCGGCGTGCTCCTGGTCCCCAGCGCGTCTGTCGCGGCTCCAAAAACAGGCAAGTGGCGGGGGAAGTTCCATTTCGGCGTTGCCTCGGGCAGCGTTTCGTTCAGGCTCAAGGCGACGGGCCGTGGACACCACAAGCGGGTTATCCGCAGCTTCAAGGTGAACGGCCACACGGGCACCCTGTACTGCTACCCAGAGCCTTACCGCCAGTACTTCAGTACCGCTTTCTCGTTCCCCAAGATCAAGGTCAAGGGGAGGCGCTTCACGGGCTCGCAGACGGTCGAGAACCCCGATGCACCCGTCGACGACATTGCCTTCGAGATCGACGCGGTCGCGGGTCACTTCTCCGGCAAGAAGAAGGCCCACGGCTCATTCGAGCAGGACTTCTACGACTCGAGCGGCACGCTCAACTGCACGACCGGTACGGTCGAGTTCACCGCCAAGCGCAAGTAGCAGGGCGCCTCAGGCGCTGAGCGTCAGCCGCCGCGGGCTCTGGCGGAAGCCGAGCTCGATCAGCAGCGCTCCGACCGGCGAGCCGATCACCGGCTGGCCGGCGAAGCGCTCGATCCCGAGGCGGGGCAGGCGGCCACGGCGCACCTCGTCGGCGAGAGCCTCCAGGGCCGCGCGGAGCGGATCGTCGCCAAGGTCGGCCAGGGGCAGCAGCCCCTTTCCGCCGCGCTCGACGTAGAGCGCGGGCTCGGAGTCGAGCGTCACCAGGTAGGCGCCCGGCACCCGCGCCGGGCGGCGGCCCTCGTCTCGCTTGGGCCACGGAAGCGACGCGCCGTAGGGGTTGGCCGGATCGGTGGCGGCGAGCACGAGCGCGCCCGCCGGCTCGTCGGAGCGGAGGCCGCGCAGCCGCTCGACCGCGGCCGGCAGAGCGAACTGGGCGCCGCCGAGTCCCTCCACGAAGTAGCCACGCCGGGCGGTGCCCAGCGTCTCGAGGTTCGAGAGCTCGCCGTAGAGCGCCGAGAAGCCGCCGGTGACCCCCTCGGCGAGGACGGTCTCCCGCGTGACGATGCCGTAGCGCTCGAGCAGCACCTCGGAGAGCGCGCGCATACGCGGCCCGTGCGCCGGGGCGTCCACGAACAGCCGCGAGGTGAGCGACCAGCGGCCCTGCACCTGCGGCGCCTCCGGCCGCCGCCTGCGGGCGAAGCGCCTGCCCGCCTGGCGCTCGCGCCGGGCAAGGGTCAGC
>JBJMLJ010000656.1:0-1769 GCA_045805365.1 Thermoleophilaceae bacterium | reverse complement strand
GCTCGGCAACTTCTCCGTCGGCGACTACTTCAAGCAGGGCGCGGCCGAGTTCGCGTACGAGCTCTCGACCGAGGGCTTCGGCTTGGACCCGGAGCGGATCTGGATCACGGTCTTCGGCGGCGACGAGGAGCTGAAGCTCGGCCCGGACGAGGAGGCGATCGAGTGCTGGCGCGCGATCGGGGTGCCGGACGAGCGGATCGTCCAGCTGGGCAGAGAGGACAACTTCTGGCAGTCCGGCCCGGCGGGGCCCTGTGGGCCGTGCAGCGAGCTCTATTACGACCGCGGCCCTGACTTCGGCCCGGACGAGGACCGGCCCGGCGACGACACCGAGCGGGTCCTCGAGTACTGGAACCTCGTCTTCATGCAGTACGAGCTGCACGAGGACGGCTCGCTGACGGAGCTGCCCAGCAAGAACATCGACACGGGTCTCGGGGTCGACCGGACCGCGGCGATCCTCCAGGCCGTGCCGTCCGTCTTCGACGCCGACCAGCTGCGGCCGCTAATCGATCTCGGCGAGGAGCTGTCCGGCCGGAGGTACGAGCAGGACTTCCCCACCACTCGCGCGCTCCGGATCCTCGCCGACCACGGCCGGGCGGCCGCCTTCCTGCTGGCGGACGGGGTCGTCCCCTCGAACGAGGACCGCGGCTACATCCTCCGCCGCATCATGCGCCGGACCATGCAGCAGGGGCACGTGCTCGGCCTGACCGACCCCTTCCTGCCGAAGCTCTACGAGCGCGCCATCGACGTGATGGGCGCCGCCTACCCGGAGCTGAACAAGGAGCGCGCGACGATCGCGCGCTGGGCGCGGACGGAGGAGGAGCACTTCGGCCGCACGCTGGCGCAGGGCGAGAAGATGCTCTCGGAGCTGATCGCCTCCGCGAAGGAGGACGGGACCTCGTGGATCGATGCCGAGGACGCCTTCCGCCTGCACGACACCTACGGCTTCCCCTACGAGCTGACGAAGGAGCTCCTCGCGGACGAGGGCCTGTCCGTCGACGACCAGGGCTTCGACGAGCTGATGGAGCGCGCGCGTGAGGTTTCCCGCGGCGGCGCCGCGCGAGGTCCCGCGGAGCACACGCACAAAAGGGTGATCGAGTTTGCGCGGAGCGCCGGCTTCCCGTCGCGCTTCGTCGGCTACGAGACCACCGAGGCCGAGACGGTCGTGGGCGCGGCGGAGCCCGCCAACGGTCGCGTCCTCGCCAAGCTCGAGGAGAGCCCCTTCTATCCCGAGGGCGGCGGCCAGGTCTCGGATTCCGGCGTGGTCGAGAGTCCCGACGGCAAGGCGCGTGTGGTGGACGTCTACCGCCTCGGCGACGACCAGGCGCTCGCGCTCGAGCCGCTCGAGGGCGAGATCGGACCGGGGGAGACCGTCAAGGCCTTCGTCGAGCGCGCCAGTCGCCTCGCCACCATGCGCAACCACACTGCGACCCACCTGCTTCACGCGGCGCTGCGGCAGCGGCTCGGCACCCACGTGCGCCAGGCGGGCTCCTACGTGGGGCCTGACAAGCTCCGCTTCGACTTCACCCACGGCGAGCGGCTCGACCCTGACGAGCTGCGGGACGTCGAGGCCCTCGTCAACACCTGGATCGCCCACAGCCATCCCGTCCGCGCGATCGAGACGACGCGCCCCGAGGCCGAGGCGCTCGGCGCGATGGCGCTGTTCGGCGAGAAGTACGGCGACTGGGTGCGCATGGTCGAGATCGAGGAGGTGTCGCGTGAGCTCTGCGGCGGGACGCATACCGGGACGACCGCCGAGGTCGGGCTGTTCG
>JBJMLJ010000655.1:0-7178 GCA_045805365.1 Thermoleophilaceae bacterium | reverse complement strand
GAGAAGGTCCGCCCGGGACAGGCCGGTCGCCGGATCGTCGAGGAGGCCCGCGAGATCAACGCGCGGGCCATCGTGATGACGCTTCCGCCTCGCCGGACCGGGTCGAGCCTGTTCGGCAAGACGCTCGAGACCGTGCTCGCCGAACGTCCCTGCCGCGTGATCATCGACGCCTCGAACGGGCAGAAGACCGCCGCCCGGGCGGCCTGATCCCGACCGCTGCGCGATTACGATTATGGGCGTGCAACGCGCCTATCTAGCGTCGACCCGCACGCTGAGCGCGCTGCTCCTGGTCCTGGGCGTCGCGATGGTCGTCACCGCGCTCGTGCGCGGGGGTGGCGCGCTTGCGCTCGGCGTGGTCGTGGGGGCGCTGTTCGCACTGCTAGGCGGGGCGCGCCTCTGGCTCGCGCGCGGCGGCGGCCGGTGAGAGGCGGACTCGGCGACGGCAGGGGGCCCGCGGCGGCGAGGCGGGCCCGCGCTCAGCTGCGGCGCGGCTCCGAGGAGGCCGGCGCCCGCATAGCGCGCGGCCTCGGCGAGCCGGCGCTGTTCGCCATCGCGCTCAGCGCGGTCGGCTCCTCGCTCTACTACGCGCTCGGCGTCGTGGCCGGTGACGCGCTCGGGCTCACGCCGCTCGTCTTCGTGGTGGCCGGCCTGTTCTTCGTGGTCACGATGCTGACCTACGTGGAGGGCAACTCCCTCCACCCGGAGCGCGGCGGCGCCTCGACCTTCGCCCGCTACGCCTTCGACGAGCTCTGGAGCTTCATCGCGGGCTGGGCGATCATCCTCGACTACCTGATCGTCCTGGCCTTCGGCGCCTTCGCCGTGCCCCACTACCTGGAGGCGTTCTGGGGTGTCACCGGCGACCCCGGCATTGAGCTGATCTTCGCCGCCGCCACGCTCGTGCTGGTTGCCGCGGTGAACATTCGCGGCATCAGCGCCGAGCGGCTGCGGAACGTCCTCCAGCTCTCGCTCCTCAACGTCGTGTTGTTCGCGGCGATCCTCGTCTTCGGGTTCGCGACGCTCTTCCACCCGCACCTGATCACCGACTCGATTCACCTGGGCACCACCCCGACGTGGGACGACCTGATCTTCGCGGCGGCGATAGCGACCGTCGCGGCCACCGGCATCGAGGCGGCCTCGGGCCTCGCGGGCGACGTGAAGGTCGGAAAGTCGGGCCTTCGGCGAGTGGTGCTGGTGGGAGCCGGCGGCGTCCTGGTCCTCTTCGGCGGCATGTCCGTGGTCGCCCTGATGGCCGTCCCGGTCGAGCACGGCTCCACCGCCCTGGGCAGCACCTACGTCGAGGCGCCGGTGCTCGGCGTGGTCTCCGCTTTCGATCCGCGCTGGGTGATGGACCTGTTCCGCTACGCGGTCGGGGCGGTCGGGGCGCTCGTGCTCTTCCAGGCGGCCAACGGCCAGATGCTCGGCGTGGCGCGGCTGTCGTATTCCCTCGCTCGGAACCGGCAGGTGCCGAGCCTCGTGGGAAGGCTGCACGAGCGCCGCGGCACGCCCTACATCACGATCGGCCTTGCCGCGGCGATCGCCTTCGTCCTGACGATCCCCGCCGACGTCGAGTTCCTCGCCGGCCTGTTCGCCTTCGGCGCCATGCTGGCCTTCACGATCGCCCACCTCTCGATCATCGTCCTCCGCTTCACCGAGGCCGACCGGCCACGAGCGTTCCGCGTGCCGTTCTCGATAAGGGTCCGCGGCGGCTCGATCCCCCTTCCCGCGGCGTTCGGCGCGCTCCTCAGCGGCACGGCCTGGATCAGCGTGATCATCCTGCACCAGGGCGCGCGGCTGGCCGGCGGGATCTGGATGGTCGCCGGCATCACGCTCTACGTCCTCTATCGCCGAGGCCAGGACAAGCCGCTCCGCAAGCGCTTCACGATTCCGGAGGAGGCGCTCAAGGAGGAGCCGGAGGTCGAGTACGGGAGCATCCTCGTCCCGGTCTTCGGGGAGGAGCTCGACGACGACATCATCGGCACCGCGGGCCGCCTGGCCGCCGAGCAGGCCGAGGAGGGCGAGGGCGGCGCGGTGCTGGAGGCGCTGTACGTGTTCGAGATCCCGATGTCGCTGCCGATCGACGCCCGGGTGCCCGAGGAGCGGGTCGAGGAGGCCAAGCGGGTCCTCGCGCGAGCCAAGGAGGTGGGGGAGGAGTACGAGGGCGTCGAGGTGGCGACCGCGATGGTGCGCGGCCGCACCCAGGGCGCGGCGATCGTGGCCGAGGCCAAGCGGCGGGGCGTCGAGGCGATCGTCCTCGCCGCCGAGCAGCCGAGCCGGATCCGCGGCGGCGGGATGCTCGGCGGTCGCGGACGCGCCCGCGACCGCTTCGTGGGCGAAACAACCCGCTATGTGGTGGAAAAGGCCCCGACCAAGGTGATCCTGACCGCCCCACCGGCGACCGAGAAGGGTGTCGAGGTGAGAGAGGGAGTGGCGCCCTAGTCCCTGGTTCCTAGCTCTGGCACCGTTGGGCGGTTGTATTGTGAGCCAGGAATGTTCGTACTCATCGTGGGTTGCGGCCGGGTCGGTTCCGCGATCGCCAAGCAGATGCTCGCCGAGAGCCACGAAGTCTCGGTGCTCGACGAGGATCCCGAGGCCATAGCCCTCCTCAACCGGGACCAGACCGAGACCTGGGAGGAGATCGGCGGCCGCTTCACCGTCGGCACCGCGCTCGAGATCGACGCGCTCCTCGAGGCCGGAATCGAGCAGGCCGACGCCTTCGTCGCCTCCACCGACGGCGACAACACCAACCTCGTGATCGCCCAGATCGCCAGGCGCCGCTTCAACGTCGATCGGGTCGTGGTCCGCGTGCTCGACCCCTACCGGGCCAAGTGGTACGCCGAGCAGGGGCTCCAGACCATCTGCCCCACCCAGACCGCGATCGAGCTCCTCGAGGCCGCCGTCCGGGGCCAGATCAAGTTCGAGGGAGTAGCCGGCTAGATGTACGTCGTGATCGTCGGCGCCGGCAAGGTCGGCTGGAACCTCGCGCGCGAGCTCATCCAGAAGAGTCACGAGGTGACGCTGATCGAGTCCGATCCAGGCCGCTACGCCGTGGTCGAGGAGGAGCTCGAGCACAGCGTCCAGTACGGGGACGGCTCCGAGCTGTGGGTGCTCGAGCGAGCGGGGATCGAGCGCGGCGACCTGGTCATCGCCGTCACCGGCGACGACGAGGACAACATCCTTATCTCACAGGTCGCGCGCGAGAAGTACGGCGTCGAGCGGATCGTCGCCCGCTGCAACAACCCGCGCAACCTCCAGCACTTCGAGCTGCTCGGGATCAAGCCGGCCGTCTCGGCGACCGACCTCATCCTGCGCCTGATCGAGCACGAGGTGCCGAAGTACGGGCTCGTCCACCTGCTGGACCTGCCCCAGGAGCGGCTCGAGATCATCGAGCTCGAGGTGGCCGGCGGAGCGCCGGGCGCCGGCAAGAAGGTCAAGGAGCTCGGCCTGCCCGACGGCTCGCTGGTGATCTCGATCCTCCGCGACGGCCAGGGGTTTGTCCCGGCCGGCGATTCGGTAGTGCAGGAGGGTGACGAGGTACTCGTGGTGCTCGACGTCGGGCTCGAGTCGCAGGTGACCGAACGCTTCGCGGGCCGCTCCGAGGCGGCGTAGCGCCGTGGCCCGCAGCGAGGTCGACTACCTCCTCGTAGGCGGCGGGCTGGCGGCGGCCAACTGCGCCCGCTGGCTCCGTGAGGAGGGCGCGGACGGATCGATCATGCTCGTCGGGCGGGAGCCCGACCCGCCCTACAACCGGCCGCCGCTGTCCAAGGGTTACCTCCAGGGCAAGGAGTCGCGCGAGGACGTCCTGTTCCGCCCGGACGAGTGGTGGGAGGAGCAGCAGATCCGGCTGATGCTCCGTACGAGCGTGATGAAGCTGGATGCCTCCGAGCGGGTCGCGACGCTCTCGAACAAGGAGGAGGTCGGCTTCGACAAGGCGCTCCTCGCCACCGGCTCCAACGTGCGCCGGCTGCGGGTCGACGGCTGCGACCTCGACGGGATCCACTACCTGCGCGCCTTCGCCAACTCCGAGGCCATCCGGGAGGACGCGGCCCAGTCCGAGCGCGTCGTGCTGATCGGCGGCAGCTACATCGGCACCGAGGTCGCCGCCTCGCTCGCCTCCTCGCAGGGCAAGCAGTGCGCGATCGTGATGCTCGAGGACGTGACGCTCGAGCGCCAGTTCGGCAAGGAGGTCGGCGGCTTCTTCCAGGGCGTGCTGGAGGAGCACGGGATCGAGGTCCACGGCGGCCAGGAGCTCGAGCGGTTCGAGGGGTCGGGCAAGGTCGAGAAGGTGGTGACCAAGTCGGGCATGGAGCTCGAGGGCGACTGCGTGGTGGTGGGCGCCGGGGTCATCCCCGACGTCAGCCTGGCGAAGGCGGCCGGGTTGGAGCTGGGCGAGGCGGGCGGCGTGAAGTGCTCGGCCACGCTCGAGACCTCGGTGTCGGGCATCTACGCGGCGGGGGACATCTGCGAGTACGACAGCCCCGTCCACGGCCGGCCGATGCGGATCGAGCACTGGGACGTGGCCTTCAACCAGGGCAAGACGGCGGCGCTGAACATGCTCGGCCAGGAGACCGAGCACGACGTCGTCCCCTACTTCTTCTCCGACCTCGCGGACTGGTCGTCGATGGAGTACGTCGGCCCGGGCTCGGGCGAGACCGTGATTCGCGGCTCACTCGAGGACGGCGAGTTCACGGCCTTCTACGTCGATGAGGGGCACGTGACGGCGGTGCTGACCGTCGGCCGCTCGGACGACCTCGAGCACGGCACGCGCTTCATCAAGGAGCACGTGAAGCCCGACCCCGCCATCCTGGCGGACATCGGCGCGGACCTGAGCTCGGTCTAGAAGCCGCGTCCGAAGTTGCGGACGAACTTCTTGGGCGACTGCTCGTAGAGCTCGGCCCCGAGCTCGAAAGCCCCCCGCTGCAGCTGCTCACGGCGATTCGCGATGGCCCCGGTGAGCGCCAGCCGGTCCGGGCCGGAGCGTTCGCCGAGCAGAGCGAGGTCATGGTCGTCGCCGAGGAGGTCGGACAGGTCGTGGGCGCGTCCCGCGAACAGCTTCATCCGCTTCGGCGCCGCCGGCCGCAGGATCTGGGATGCGTACCACAGGTCCTTCACGCGCTTGCGCCACTCGTGCAGTGACTCGTCCGTCCGCTCGCCCTTCGCGGCGCCCATCCGCTTGCGGCCGCGCCGGTAGATGCGGCGAAGGCCGGGGGCCACGGCGTCGAAGCCGTCCTCGGCGAACGTCCACTCCGCGGTCCGCTCCCTGGCGGCGCGGAGCTCGCCGAGCACGTCGCTGACCGCCGAGTCCAGCGAGGCCTCCGCCCGTTGCTCGTCACGCGCCAGCTCGTTCCGCAGGTCGGCGGTGGCCTCGGCAGGCAGCTCGTCGCCGAAGCGCTCGCCGAGATCGTCGAGCGCCTCGAGGAGCACGCGTGCGTCGCGGGCGCCGGCGAGCTTCCGGCCGGCGTCCCTGAATGCGATGTTCTCCCGCCGGTAGATCTCGTCGCCCAGGGCGGGCCGGCTCAGCCGCAGGCAGCTGCGGAGCCGCTTCAGCGACTTGCGCGTCTCGTGGACGTCCTTGGCGAGGTCGCTCCCGTCATTGCCCGGATCGAGCCGCTCGATCGAAGAGTCGAGCTGGGCGCGTGCGATCCGGCGGATCCCATCGGGTACGGCTTCGCCTTCGTGCAGGCAAAAGGCGCGCGGGTCGTCGTCGCCGTTCCCCGAGAGCTTGTCCCAGGCGAGCTTGCCGCCCACCGCCGCGGCGCCGGCTACGACTACCGCAGCGGCGGCTTCCTTGCTGGGAGCCTTTGCCATGCGTCAGTCGTCCCCGGGACTCGGCCCGGAATAACGGGCCTGGGCGACCGCAGCGGCGTGGGGGCTTAGCGCGGTCGTCAGCTGGGGGGCAGGGACTCGAACCCCGATAACCAGCTCCAGAGGCTGGCGTCTTGCCATTAGACGACCCCCCAAAAGGGATGCCTGAGGATAGCCAGGTCCTGGTGGGGAGCTAGGCCGCAGCCTGCTCGGCCCAGTCGCGGTAGAGCCTGGCGTAGGCGCCGTCCGCGTCCAGCAGCTCGTCGTGCGTTCCCTGCTCGACGATGCGGCCGTGCTCGAGCACGACTATCCGGCCGGCGCCGCGGATCGTCGAAAGGCGGTGGGCGATCACGATCGCCGTTCGGCCGGCGAGCAGCCGCCGTAGGCCGTGCTCGATCTGCGACTCGGTATGGACGTCGACGTTCGAGGTCGCCTCGTCGAGGATCAGGATGCGCGGATCGGCGGCGGCGGCGCGGGCGAATGCCACGAGCTGGCGCTGGCCGGCCGAGAGGTGGCCGCCGCGCTCGCCGACCTCTGTGTCGTAGCCGTCGGGGAGGCGCGAGATGAAGTCGTGGGCGCCCACGGCGCGGGCGGCCTCGAGCACCTCGTCCTCGGTGGCGTCCGGGCGGCCAAAGGCGATGTTCTCCCGGATCGTCCCGGAGAAGAGGAAGCCCTCCTGCGGCACGACGCCGAGCCGCGAGCGCAGCGAGCGCTGCTGGAGGTCCCGCAGGTCGACGCCGTCGAGGAGCACTCGCCCCGAGGTGGGGTCGTAGAAGCGCGCCACGAGCTTGGCGAAGGTCGACTTTCCGGCGCCGGTCGCGCCGACGAGGGCCACGGTCTGCCCGGGCGGCACGTCCAGGGACAGGTCGCTCAGGGCGAACGACTTGCCGCCGTCGTAGGACAAGGAGACGTCCTCGAAGCGGAGCTCGCCGCGGACGGTCTCGAGCGGTCGGGCCTCGGGACGATCGACGATCTCGGGCTGCTCGTCGAGCAGGTCGAAGATCTTGTCGAGTGCGGCCATCCCGGCCTGGTAGGTCGTGTAGAGCTGCGAGAGCTGCTGGATCGGGTCGAAGAAGGTCGCCAGGTAGAAGACGAACGAGGCGAGGACGCCAATGGTCAGGTTGTGGTGGACGACCTGGTTACCGCCGTAGATCAGGATCGCCGCGGTCGCCACGGCCGAGAGCAGCTCGACGGCGGGGAAGTAGGCGGCGTTCAGGTTGACCGTCCGCATGTTCGCCTCGCGGTTCTCGTCGTTGAGCTCTGCGAAGCGTGCCTCGTGGCGCCGCTCCTGGCCGAAGGCACGCACCACCCGCACGCCGGACAGCGTCTCCTGGAGGTAGGCGGTGACGACCGCGATCTTCTCGCGCGTCAGCCGG
>JBJMLJ010000654.1:0-5355 GCA_045805365.1 Thermoleophilaceae bacterium | reverse complement strand
CCGCTGGCCAGCGTTCGCGGCGAGCGGCCGGAGGCGCTCGAGTACGCCGGCTCGGCCGAGTCCCTCCAGCGCGTCTGGATCGCCCTCCGCGGCGCCATGCGCGAGGTGCTCGAGACGGTCACGCTCGCGGACCTGGCGAAGGGGACGCTGCCGGTGCCCGTCGAGAAGCGGGCCAAGGACCCGGACTCGTGGTCCCCTACGGAGTCTCGCTCGGGCGCTCGGACTCGCTGAAGACGCGCGGCGCCTCGGTCCGCACGTAGACGATGTCGCCCGCGGAGAGCTCCAGCTCGTCGGCCTCGACGCGCGTGATCTGCGCTGACAGCGGGCTGCCGTCGCCGAGCGTGAGCTCGACCCGCACCTCGAAGCCGAGGTGCACCACCCGCGACACCATCGCCTCGAGCCCGCCGGCGTCGTCGTCGCGGGAGAGGACCAGGTCGTGCGGACGCACCAGGCCGTCGCCGAGCCGGTTGACCGGGCCGACGAAGCTCATCACGAACTCGTTGGCGGGCATCTCGTAGAGGTCGCGGGGCGAGCCGACCTGCTCGATCCTGCCGTGGTTGAGAACCACGATCTGCTCGGCGACCTCCATCGCCTCTTCCTGGTCGTGCGTGACGAAGATCGTGGTCACGTGGACCTCCTCGTGCAGGCGCCGCAGCCAGGCCCGCAGCTCCTTGCGCACCGTGGCGTCGAGCGCGCCGAAGGGCTCGTCGAGCAGCAGCACGCGCGGCTGGACGGCGAGCGCGCGGGCGAGCGCCATGCGCTGGCGCTGCCCGCCGGAGAGCTGGGCCGGGTAGCGGTCGGCGAAGCCCTCCAGGTGGACGAGGCCCAGCAGCTCGTCGACC
Organism: Thermoleophilaceae bacterium; assembly: GCA_045805365.1. Taxonomy (GTDB): domain Bacteria; phylum Actinomycetota; class Thermoleophilia; order Solirubrobacterales; family Thermoleophilaceae; genus DASXBA01. The sequence continues at coordinate 4,513 of JBJMLJ010000654.1, read as the reverse complement.
CGGTCGCGCGTCTTGTCCTTGGGGGTCTTGCGGATCTTGAGGCCGAAGGCGACGTTGTCGCGCACCGTCATGTGCTTGAACGGCGCGTAGTGCTGAAAGACGAAGCCGACGCCGCGCTTGCGGGCGGGGGTCACGGTCGCGTCCTCGCCGGAGATGAGCACCCGGCCGCTGTCCGGGTCCTCCAGGCCCGCGATCACGCGCAGCAGCGTCGACTTGCCGCCGCCGCTCGGCCCGAGCAGCGCCGTGAGCGATCCGTCCGGGACCTCGAGCGACACGTTGTCGAGCGCGACGAAGTCGCCGAAGCGCTTCGTGGCTGCCTGCACCTGGATGCTCACCGGGTTCCCTCCTTGGGCTTGAAGACGTTCATGGCCAGCAGCGTCCCGATCGCCATCAGGGCGAGAACCACGGCGGCGGCGTAGGCGCCCGTCAGGTCGAACGCCTGGAAGCGGTTCTCGACGTGCAGCGTCAGCGTCTCCGTCTGGCCGACGAGCTTGCCGGACACGATGCTGATCGCGCCGAACTCGCCCAGCGCCCGCGCCGTGGTCAGCACGACCCCGTACGCCACGCCCCAGCGGATGGCCGGCAGCGTGATCCGGAGGAACGTCTGGAGCGGCGTGGCGCCGAGCGTGGCGGCCGCCTGCTCCTGCTCGGTGCCGATCTCCCGCAGCACCGGGACGACCTCGCGGACCACGAACGGCAGCGAGACGAAGATCGTGGCCAGGACCATGCCCGGCACCGAGAAGATGACCTGGATGCCGTGGTCGAGGAGCCAGGCGCCGAACCAGCCGTTGCGGCCGTAGACGAGGAACAGCGCCAGCCCGATCACCACCGGCGAGACGGCGAACGGCAGGTCGATCGCGGCGCTCAGCAGCGCCCGGCCGCGGAACCGCTGGCGCACGAGCACGAGCGCACAGATGACGCCGAAGAGCGTGTTGAGCGGCACGGCTATCGCGACCATCTCGCAGGTCAGCCAGAAGGCGTGCTGGGCCGCCGGGGTGGTGACCGAGTCCCAGGCGGCGGCGAAGCCGTGCTCGAAGGCGCGGTAGAAGACGTAGCCGACCGGCAGGGCGAGCAGCACCCCGAGGTATCCCAGCGCGGCGAAGCGGAGCGCGTACCTACCCACCGTTCCGCACCACCCTGCGCGAGACGTAGCCCATCGCGAGCAGCACCGCCAGCGACAGCCCCAGGAGCACGACGGAGACCGCGGCCGCGCCCGCCACGTTGTCGCTCTCGACCTGGGAGAAGATGAAGACCGAGGCGGCCTGCGTCTTGAAGGGGATGTTCCCGGTCAGCAGCACGAGCGAGCCGAACTCGCCGACGGCGCGCGCGAAGCCGAGGGCCGAGCCGGCCAGGATCGCGGGCGTCAGGCTGGGCAGGATGACCCGGCGAAAGACAGTGAGCCGGCGCGCCCCGAGCGACTCGGCGGCCTCCTCGGCCTCGCGGTCCAGCTCCAGCAGGACCGGCTGCACCGCCCGGACGACGAAGGGCAGCGTCACGAACAGCAGCGCCATCCCCACCGACGCCCGCGTGAAGGCCAGGTTCACTCCGACCGGCCCCTTCGGCCCGTAGAGCGTCAGGAGCGTCAGGCCCGCCACGATCGTCGGCAGGGCGAAGGGCAGGTCGATCAGCGAATTGACGATCCCCTTGCCGGGGAAGTCGTCGCGCACCAGCACCCAGGCGATCAGCGTGCCGGTCACCGCGTTGATCGCGACGACGATGAACGAGGCGATCACCGTCAACTTCAGCGCCGACACCGCCTGGGGGTTGGAGACGGCGTCCCAGAAGCCGCTCCAGCCGCCCGTCGTGGACTTGGACACGACCGCGGCGAGCGGGATCAGCGCGATGACGCTCAGGTAGACCAGCACGACGCCGCGGCCGAGGACCGCCCCTCCTGGGAGGGCGATCCTCGGCGCGCGGGATGGGGCGAGTGCGGCTTCGCTAGCCGGAGGCAGTGCTCTTCCCCTGGCTCTGGAAGATCTTCGCGATCTTCCCCTGGCTCGGGTCGAAGAACTGGTCGTTCACCTTCGACCAGCCGCCGAACTTCGTGATCTCGAACAGCCCGGACGGAGTCGGGAACTTCGACTTGTCCACGAGCGCCGGCTTGACCGAGCGGTAGCCGTGCCTGGCGTAGATCTTCTGCGCCTGGTCGGTGCGCAGGAAGTCGACGAACGCCTTGGCCGCCGTCGGGTTCTTCGCGCCGCTCGTGACCGCCGCCGGGTTCTGGATCAGGATGGTCTTGTCCGGGATGACGTAGTCGACCTTCTCGCCCTTCTGCTGGGCGGTGATCGCCTCGTTCTCGTAGGCGATCAGCACGTCGCCCTTGCCGGACGAGAACGTCTGCCCGGCCTCGCGGGCGCTCTTGTCGAGCACGGAGACGTTCTTGAACAGCTTGCTCAGGTATGCGAGCCCCTGCGATCCCGATCCCTGCGCGCCGTACGCGGCCATGATGTTCCACTTCGCGCCGCCCGAGGTGAACGGGTTCGGAGTGATCACGTCGACGCCCGGCTTGACCAGGTCGGCCCAGGTCTTGATGTGCTTGGGGTTGCCCTTGCGCACCTCGAAGACGACGACCGAGTTGGTCACGAAGCCGCTGTAGGGAGCCTTGTCCCAGCTCGCGTCGACGAGGTTCGCCTTGACCAACTTGTTGATGTCGGGCGCCAGGGACAGCGCCACGACGTCGGCCTGGAGGCCGCCCTCCACCGCGCGCTCCTGCTCACCGGAGGCGCCGTAGGACTGCGTGAACTTGACGCCCTTGCCGGCCGAGGTCTTCTGGAAGGCCGGGATGATCTCCTGATAGGCCTCCTGGGGCGTGGAGTAGGCGACGAGGGTCAGCTTGCCGCTGCCTCCCGCCGCATCCGAGCTGCCCCCGCAGCCCACCGCGACCAGGCCGAGCAGGGCGGCTGCCGCGAGAGCGCCGAGGGCGGCGCGAGTCCGTTGCATCGAAAAGTCTCCTTTTCTTATCGACATTATGGGTTGAGAGGGTACTTGAAGTCCACTGATCTTGTGCCGATTACCCCGCTCTAGACTCCGCCGGTTCATGCGCCGCATCGCAGTTCTGGCCCTGCTTGCGCCCGTCCTGGCCGCGGCCGGCTGCGGCGGCAGCAAGGGCGCCTCGGGCCCGCTCGACGAGGGGCTCCGCTACCTGCCGGCCGACGCCCCCTTCGCCGTCGCCATCGACACGAAGGTGTCCGACGGCCAGTACAAGGCGGCCGACGAGATCGCCCGCAAGTTCGGCTCGTCGGGGCTGGCCGAGCAGGAGCTGAAGCAGCTCTTCAAGGGCGGCGGTCGGGTCGACTTCGACCGCGACGTCAAGCCGCTGCTCGGCAATCCCTTCGTGGTCGGCGCGCCGGATCCGGCCACGTTCGGGCGCTCGGGCGAGCCCAACTCGTTCGTCGGGGCGATCGAGACGAAGGACGGTGGCAAGCTGAACGACCTGGTCAAGAAGGACGGCGCGAAGCAGAAGGGCGAGCAGAGCGGCGCCAAGGTCTACGAGGACTCGACCGGCAACACCTTCGCCGTCAAGGGCGACATCCTGGTGGTGGCCGGCTCGCGCAAGCTGCTCGACGACGCGCTGAGCCGGCACGGCGGCACCGACACCCTTACCGAGGACAAGTTCGACTCCGCCCTCGGGGACCTTCCGAAGGACGCGCTGGTGCGCTCCTATCTGAACCTGGAGTCGCTGCTCCGTTCGAGCCCCGGCGGGCGGCAGGCGACCAAGGTCAAGTGGGTCGCCGCGCTCCGCACCCTCGGCCTGGTCGGCCAGGCGCGCAGCGGTTCCGCTGGGATCGTCTTCAACCTGAAGACGGACTCCGCCGGCCTGACGGACAAGGACCTGCCGATCGCCTCCGGCGACGCCGCCCCCAAGGTTGTGCAGCGTGCCGGCGAGCTGAGCCTCGGCCTCCGCGATCCCGGCCAGATCGTCGACTTCGCCCTCGGCGCCGCGAGCGCCATCGAGGGTCCGGTAGTCGACGTCGGCAAGCGCCAGCTCGAGGGGCAGCTCGGTATCGACGTCGAGAAGGACATCCGCCGGCAGCTGACGGGCGACGCCTCGATCGAGATCACAGCGGCCGGCAGGTTCGGCATCAGGGCGGCGGTCAAGGACCCGGCGGCCTTCAAGAAGACGCTGGCAAAGGTCGCCGGAGCCCTGCCGCGCGTGCTCCAGTTCATCGGCGCGGGCCCGATGGAGCTGTCCAAGCCGAAGGCGGGCCAGGACTTCTACGCGCTGGCGCAGCCCGACGGAGGCAGCATCGTCTTCGGCGTCTCGCACGGCGTGCTCATCATCTCCAACGACCCCGCGCGCGCCCGCGGTCTGGCGACGGCGTCGCCCACCGCCGTCTCCGGCGCCAAGGGGTCGCTGGTGCTGAGCGCGGACGCGGAGAAGCTGGCCAACTCGATACGGCGCCAGCTCGGTCCGCTGCTCTCACTCTCCGGTGGGCTCTCGACCCGCCCGCTCGGCGACCTGACCGGCTCGGTCAAGACGACGACGAGCGGCATGAAGGGCTCGCTCGAGGTG
>JBJMLJ010000653.1:0-15003 GCA_045805365.1 Thermoleophilaceae bacterium | reverse complement strand
CGCGCTGGTGGCCCGCAACTGGCGCGATCGCCGCCGCCGCCCGGGCTCGACCCACCCCGACCGCCCGCCGCGACGCGACTTCTGGCAGCGCTGGACCGAGCGCGTGACCCGTCGCCCGGTGCTCGCCGCGGTCGCCAGCGCCGCCGTCCTCCTGGTGCTCGCCATTCCGGCGCTGTCGCTGTCCTTCGGCGACGGCGCGCTGCGCCAATTCCCGGCCGGCAACGAGACGCGCGTGGGCGCCGACCTGGCGGCCAAGCAGCTCGGCGCCGGCTCCGAGGGGCCGGTCCAGATCGTCGCGGGCTTCGAGCGGGAAAGCGCCTCCTCCGCCCGGAACCGGCGCGCCGCCCGCGCCTACCTCCGCCGGCTGCGCCGCGACCCGGAGGTCGCGGCGGTCGCCCCGCCGCGTACCTCCCGCGACGGCCGGGCGGTGCTGTTTCAGGCTCAGCCCCGCCACGACCCGGAGAGCGCGCAGGCCCGGGCGCTCGTGGCGCGGCTGCGAGACGACCACGGCGCGCTCGCCCGAAGCGCCGTGGTGAAGGTCGGCGGGGCGACCGCCTACGTGGAGGACTTCAAGAACCTGGTCGCCGGGTCGATGTGGAAGATCCTCGTCTTCGTGCTCGCGTTCAGCTACCTGGTCCTTCTCGTGCTGCTGCGCTCGCTGCTCCTGCCGCTCAAGGCGGTGCTGATGAACCTCCTGTCGGTGGCCGCCGCCTACGGCGTGCTGGTGGCCGTCTTCCAGTACGGCTGGCTGGACGGGCTGCTGGGCTACCACTCGCTCGGCTACGTGCACACGATGACGCCGCCCTTCCTGCTCGCGATCGTGTTCGGGCTGTCGATGGACTACGAGGTCTTCCTGCTGACCCGCATCAGGGAGGGCTACGTCGCGACGGGCGACAACGGAAGCGCCGTGGCGCAGGGGCTCAAGCGGAGCGCCGCGACCATCTCGAGCGCCGCGCTGATCATGGTGGCGGTGTTCGCGGTCTTCGCCGGAACCGGCGTCCCCTCGATCAAGGAGATCGGCGTCGGCCTGTCGGTGGCGATCGCGCTCGACGCGACGCTCGTGCGGCTGGTGCTGGTCCCCGCGACCATGGAGCTCATGGGCCGCTGGAACTGGTGGCTGCCGCGGCCGCTTGCCCGCGTCCTCCCGCGCCCGAGCTTCGAGGGCGCGCCTGAGCGAGCACCCGCCCGGGCGTAGTAGCCTCCCCTTCGCGGACCAAGCTGCTGCTCCCGAGTGACAGCCGGGTCTGCTGACAGAAGCGAGCTGAGCGCGCGGACCAAGGGGGGCTGCGCAACCGGGTCGTGGACCGCGATCGGCGGGCCCCTTCCCGGGATATGGCAACGGTCACCACCCCAAGCTCGGATGCGCTCCTGCGAGAGCAGGCGCTCGGGACCGTGGCTCGCATGCTGGCCGATCGGACGGGCGCCGAAGCCGTGATCATCTCCGTGGAGGACGAGGCAGGAGGCCTCGACCACATGCGGACGGGCGCCGGACTCGACGCGCTGTTGCGAGACGACGCGCGGTTCGTCCGGCGGGTGACGCGGTCCGAGGGCGTCCTTGTTGAGCGGGTTCCCCCCCGAAACGGCTCCGGCGGCATCGCCTTCACCGTGGCGACTCCTGTCCAGGTGATGGAGGAAGCCGTCGGAGCCGTGACCGCCGGGTTCCGGCGACCATCCTCGATGTCCATCGACGCGATCGCCTGGCTGATCGAGACGCACGCCGCGTTCGCCGGCCTCTGCCTCGGCGACCCCAGCGGCGCTCGCCGGGTGCTGGCGGCCGCGGGCACCGACGCCTTGACCGGCTGCCACAGCCAGTCGCACCTGAGCGAAGCGCTCGACCAGCAGGTCAGCCGATCTCGCAGGACGAGACGGCCGCTCGCCTGCGCCGTCGTCGGGTTCGACGACCTCGTGCACGCCGACAACCTGCTCGGCGCGCCCGCCGGCGACCAGCTGCTGCGGCTCGTCGGCCGGACCCTCGAGGCCGCGGTCCGGAGCTGCGACATCCTGACCCGGTACGGGGCGGACGAGTTCGCGCTCGTCCTGCCGGAGGCCCCCGCCGAGCGCGCGCTCGAGATGGCGGCGCGGCTTCGGGAGCGGCTGGAGGCCGTGAGCGCCGAGCGGATCGGATCGTCACTCGGGACCACGATCGGCGTCGCCGAGTGGACCCCGGCCTGGTCGGCCGGCCGGCTGGTCCGGGAGGCGGTAGCGGCGCGCTTCGACGCGAAGCGAGCGCCGGCGCGGGTCGCGGCGGCGCGCTAGGCCTCGTCCAGCGGCCGGTCCAGCTGGAAGAGCTCCACGGTCAGGTCCGGATCCACGTGCGCCTGGCTCAGGAAGGCGACGACCTTCCTGCCGGTGAGGAGCTCGACCTCGGCCTTGTACCTCTCGCCCATGATGCGCTGGAAGCCGCGTCGCAACTCGAGGACCCCCTCCGAGTTGCCCCCCTCGAGCATCGTCTCCTCGATGGGGATGGCACCCTCGTCGCGCAGCACGCAGATCAGGAGGTCGTCGAAGGTGTACGTCTTCGCTCGGCTCGGCCCGCGCCCGTAGTGCTCGCGCATGAGCCCGACGATGCGCGTCGAAATGGCGGTGAGGAGCTCGCCGCCGTGCAGCGGCGCGGTCGTCACTTCCGAACCTCGTCTAGTTTGGGGTACACGGCGACTCCAGAAGGGTACGAAGAACCTCTCGAGCCGTCGCTGCCTTGCTGTTGGGCCCGCATGCCCAAAAACGCCACCTCCAGCGGCGCGTGTCTTCGCACAGGCTAGCGCGCCGACGGCGCCGAGAACCACTCGACTGGACGGGTTGACGTTTGCAGCGTCGGGGCGTAGCCTCCAGTGCGCGGACCCCAGATGATTAACCCCCTCATACAAATGGGTTGGTCGCTGGTCTTCGAGTTCGACGGAACGGAACGGGCCTCCGGTCGCTGTGGCGGCCGTTTACTCGGGTCGCGCCGAAGTTGCGGGCAATTCCCAAGGAAGGTTCAGAACGACGCAGGTCTTCAATCTGGCGACGCCGCCGGAAGCTCATCTGCTGGAGCGCGAACAGGGCCTCGAGCTGGTTGCGCGCTGCATGGCCGAGCGGCTCGGCGCTGACGTCGCATCAATCTCCGTTCCCGGCGACGAGGGTCGTCTTGGGCACGTCTTAGCGGAGGCGGGCCCGGACTCTTCGCCGTGGGATGGGGGCCGGCTCGTGCAGCGCGTCCTCGCTTCAGAGGGCGCGCTCGTGGAGCGGTTTCCCGAGCGTGGAGGCCCCGGTGGCCTGGCATGTGTGGCGGCTGCGCCCATCCGCATGCCGCAGGGGGTTGCCGGGGCCGTCTGCGCGGGTTTCCACCGCGCGCCGTCGCTCCCCGACCGGACGCTGGCCTGGCTCGCGGAGTCGCACGCCGCCCTGGCCGCGCTGTGCCTGGAGGAGCCCACCGGCTTCCGCAGGCTGCTGGCCGCTTCGCTCATCGACGGCCTCACCGGCTGCCTCAACTACACGCGGCTGAGGGACGTGCTGGGCGAGGAGATCAACCGCAGCCAGCGGCACGGCCGGCAGCTGGCCTGCTGCTTCATCGACCTCGACGACTTCAAGCGGGTCAACGACCTCTATGGACACCCGGGCGGCAACCGGGTGCTGCGCGTCGTCGGCAGCGCCCTGCGTTCGGCCGTCCGCAGCTGCGACTACGTCGGCCGCTACGGAGGCGACGAGTTCGTCGTCGTCCTGCCCGAGTCGGACGCGAGCCACGCCGCTCGCCTGGGCAGGCGCCTGCAGGTGCGGATCGAGCAGGCCACGGCCGGCGTCGTCGGGGAGGAGATCAGCGCCTCCGTCGGCGTCTCGCAGTGGGACCCCGCCTGGTCGGCGGACGAGCTGCTCGCGCGGGCGGATGCCGCGCTGGCCATCGCGAAGGAGCGCGGTCGCGCCGTGGCGGTGGCCGATGTCGGCTGAGCTACGCGGGGTGATCGAGCGCTTCGATGGAGGCGCTCACTGCGTGAGGGTCTATGACCGGCGCCTCGTGCTCGACGACGACTTCGCCGATTGGCTTCACGGCATCGGGACGGACGTGGTCATCGACGTCGCGCGAATCGACGCCGTGGACCAGCAGCTGCTCAGCAGGCTGCTCCGTCTCCGCCGCGCGGCGGTTCGGGAGGGAACGCGCCTCGCCCTCGTCTGCCGGCCGGCCGACCGGCAGATCCTCGAGCTGGGCCGCTTCGACCGTTCCTTCGGGCTCTCGCTCAGCTGCGGCGAGGCGCTGCGGCAGCTCGAGGCCTCGCCCGCGACGGCGCGGACGGGCTAGCAGCAGCCAGCGGATCGTTCCCGGCCAGAAAGTCGTCCAGGTAGCTCCAGGTCGTATTCCGCGCGGAGCGCCCGGAGAGCACGCCGAGGTGGCCTCCCGGCGCGGTCTCGAGCCTCACCTCCGGCGCGTTCGTGAGCAGCCCGCCCACGTGGTGCACGGCCTCCGCCGGCGCCAGCACGTCGGCCGCGCCGGCGACCGAGAGGACCGGGTGCCGCACCTTCGACAGCTCGATGCTGCGGTCGTTCAGCTCGAGCGTGCCGCCGGCGAGGCCGTTCACCCGGAAGAAGGCGTGGTAGAGCTGGCCGAAGGTCCTGCCTGGATAGGCGAGCATGTTGGCCATGTAGGCGTCCACGGCCTGCATGTGGGCGAGCGTCTCGCGGTCGTGCAGGTTGCGCGCAAGGAACAGCGGCCGCGTCAGGTAGCGGTCGAAGCCCGTGAGCTGGAAGCCGAGCGACACCAGCGGCGCCGGAGCGCCGCCCAGCATGCGGTAGAGCGCCGTGCCGAGGCGTCCGCCGGTGAGTCGCGCCAGGTGCCGTATGGGGGCCATCATGCGCACCCGGGTGAAGTCGAACGGGCTCGCGACGAGCGAGATCGAGGCCACCGGAAGGCTCTGGTCGGCGGCGACGGCGAGCAGCAGCATGATCCCGCCGAGGCACCAGCCGACCGGCTGCACCGGCGCGCCGCCGGCGTCCTCGGAGACGGTACGAAGGGCGGCCGGGAGCACGTCCTCGACCCAATGCTCGAGTCCCAGCGCCCGGTCGCTGAACGAGATCGGCCCGTAGTCGACCAGGTACGTTGGGTAGCCCAGCCCCATGAGGTGCTCGGCGACGCTGCAGCCCCGCCGGAGGTCGAAGCAGCTCGCGGGCGCGGCGAGCGGCGGGACGAGCAGGACCGGGGCGTGCCCGGAGGGGCTGCGCCCGCTCGTCCGGTAGCGGTGCACGGTCCGCTGCGGACCCTCGCTGATGATCGACGAGGGCTGCCGTCTGAGGTCGGCGGGGCCGGCCCCGAACAGAAGGTCGAAGCCGTTCGTCGCGGAATCGAGCAGGGATTCGGGATCGGGAACGAGCCGCATTGCGAGATGGCTCAGGCAGCGCGCCCGAGCCGCGCCGGAAAGTCTACGAGCAGCTCGAACATTCGTTCCGGGCATTCGAGCTGCGGGCAGTGTCCACAGTCGTCGATGACCTCGAGCCTCGCCTCGGGAGCGGCCTGGAGGACGCGCTCGGCGCCGGTCTGGAAGACCAGCAGGTCCTGACGCCCCCACACGAGCAGCACCGGGCAGGCGATGCGGTCGAGCCGGAAGCAGTCGCGCAGCTCGGGGAGCAGCTTCCTGCCGAGCGCCAGCGCGCGGGCGGCGCTCTCCTTGGTCGACAGGTGCGACGCGAAGTTCGCCACGACCTTCGGGTCGATCGAGTCGGGCCGGCGGAAGGCGAGCCGGCGGTAGGCCTCCGCCACGGAGGCCCGGACGACCGGGCCCGGGAGCGGGACGGGGGACGCGAGCAGCCAGCGGACGATCGGGTCGCGCTCGACCAGGACGAACCAGCGCGCCATGTCGAGCCCGGCGGGAGCGACGGGCACCACGCCGGCGAGGTCGGCGCGCTCGGATGCCCGCAGCGCCACGCAGCCGCCGAGCGAGTTGCCGACCACGATCGCGCCGCCGTGGGGCGCGAGGTAGTCGAGGGCGGCGCCGCAGAAGGCGTCGAGCTGCCCGAGCAGCGGCCTCTCCTTGTCCGGCGCGGACGCCGTGCCGAAGCCCGGCATGTCGAGCGCGACGGCGCGGCGATCGACTCGCGCGAGCCGGTCGAGCAGCAGGCGCCAGGTGTCCGCGCTGTCGGCCCAGCCGTGGAGCAGCAGCAGCGGCGGGCCCTCTCCCTCCAGCTCGAGGGCCCTCGTCTCGAAGCCGGCGAGCTCAAGCCGGTGCTCGAACAGCGGCTGCACTGCTTTCAGCGTAAGGCCAGGCCCGGGCCACTTCGAGGCAGAACTCGTGCAGCTCCTCGACCATCCGGTGTCCGTCGAAGCGCTCTCGGGCGGTGCCCGCCGCTGCGGAGCCCAGGCGGGCGAGGTCCGGCGTGTCCGGCACGGGCAGAGGCTATTCCAGCTCCCCGGCCAGCATCTCCATGAGCAACGAGTCGCCCCAGCTCCCGTCCCGCCGGCGCTCGGATTGCCGCAGCACGCCGACCGGCCGAAAGCCGACCGACTCGTAGGCGCGGATCGCGCGCTCGTTCTCCACCACCGGGTCGATCGTGAAGCGGTGGTGGCCCCGCTCGATCAGCCCGCGGATGGCGATCCGGAGCGCCTCCGGGCCAAGCCCGCGGCCCTGGTAGGCCGGGGCGAGGACGATGTCGAGCGCCGCCTGGCGGTAGTAGGGGTCGTCCTCCTCCTCGATCCCGAGCCAGCCGGCGAGCCGGCCGTCGACCTCGATGGCGAAGGTCGAGTAGCCCGCCTCGGGGCGCAGCTCGCGGCGGACGCGCTCCGGCTCGTCCGCGGACGGCCACCACTCGCGGACGCCCGGGCCGGAGACGATCGCGACGAGGTCGTCGACGTCCTCCTCGGCCAGCGGCCGGAGGCCGACCCGCTCGCTCACCCTCCGAGCTTGGGGCTCGTCCAGTCCTCGCCCAGCCGGCGCTCGAGCTCGTCGCCCAGCTCGGCCGACGGGATCCTGATCTGCTCGAGCGAGTCGCGATCGCGCAGGGTGACGGTGCCGTCCTCGATCGTCTGGCCGTCGATCGTCACGCCCCAGGGGGTGCCGATCTCGTCCTGGCGGCGATAGCGCTTGCCGATCGAGCCGCCCTCGTCGTACTCGGCTGTCATCCGCCCGCGCAGGTCCAGATAGAGCTCTCGCGCCCGCTCGGGCATGCCGTCGCGGGAGACGAGCGGAAGCACCGCGACCTTGATCGGGGCGAGCCGCGGGTGCAGCCGCAGGAGCGTCCGCTGCCTGCCCTCGATCTCCTCCTCGTCGTAGGCGTCGACCATGAAGGCCAGCATCGAGCGGTCCACCCCCGCCGCGGGCTCGACCACGTGGGGCACGTAGCGCTCGCCCGTCGCGGTGTCCACGTAATCGAGCTTCTCGCCCGAGAACTTGGCGTGCTGGGTGAGGTCGAAGTCGCCGCGGTTGGCGATCCCCTCGAGCTCGGACCAGCCGATGGGAAAGAGGTACTCGACGTCGGAGGTCGCGCTCGAGTAGTGGGAGAGCTCCTCCTCGGGGTGGGCGCGGAGGCGCAGGTGGTCGGGCCTCAGGCCGAGGTCCGTGTACCAGCGCATCCGCTCGTCGAGCCAGTACTCGTGCCACCTTGCGGCGTCGCCCGGCGGCACGAAGAACTCCATCTCCATCTGCTCGAACTCGCGCGTGCGGAAGACGAAGTTTCCGGGCGTGATCTCGTTGCGGAACGACTTGCCGATCTGGGCGATCCCGAACGGCGGCTTCTTCCTCGCGAATTGCAGGACGTTCTTGAAGTTGACGAAGATCCCCTGGGCGGTCTCGGGGCGGAGGTAGGCGACCGATCCTTCTTCCTCGACGGGCCCCAGGTGGGTCTTGAACATGAGGTTGAACTGGCGCGGCTCGGAAAGGTCGCCGCCGCACTCCGGGCACTTCAGCTCGCCCTCGGGCTGGGCCTCACGCAGGTGGTCCTCCCGCCAGCGCCGCTTGCACTTGCCGAGGCACTGGACGAGCGGATCGGTGAAGCCCTCGAGGTGTCCCGAGGCCTCCCAGACCCTCGGGTGCATGATCACGGCGGCGTCGAGGGCGACGATGTCGTCGCGCCCGTAGACCATCGCCCGCCACCACTCGTTCTTGACGTTCTGCCTGAGCAGCACGCCGTAGTGGCCGTAGTCGTAGGTGGAGGCCAGCCCGCCGTAGATCTCGGAGGACTGGAAGACGAAGCCGCGCCGCTTGCAGAGGGCGACGATCTTGTCCATGGTCACCACGTCGTGGGCCTCGGTAGCCATCGCGAGCAATCTAGCTTGAAGCTCGGTCCGCGAAGAAAAGGCTCGAAATAGCGGCCTTACCTCGCGGGCGGCGGTCTGGCCGTCTCGAAGCTGGGGTAATTTGGCGCCGAAGCGATGGTCACGACCGCGCTACGACCGATAGGCCACCTGGCGGCCTGGCTCCTCTGGCAGTCGATGAGGGTCTCGCTACTGGACGATCTCGACTCACCGCGCCCCCCGGGCACCCTCTAGAGCCCTCGGGACCCCCACATATACTCGTAGCGGCCATGCCCATCTACGAGTACCGCTGCGAGCGTGGCCACACATTCGAGGCCATGCAGCGCATGACCGACGACCCCCTCACGAGCTGCACGACGTGCGGCGCGCCGGTGCAGCGCGTCTTCCGCCCCGTGGCGGTGCACTTCAAGGGCTCCGGCTTCTACGCGACCGACTACGGGAAGAAGAAGACCGCGGGCGCCGCCGGCTCGGACTCGGGCTCGAAATCGGACTCGAGCAAGGACACCTCCGCCAAGGACTCCTCCGCCAAGGACTCGTCGCCGGCGAAGTCCGACTCGTCGAGCGCCTCCGACTAGCCCTTCAGCAGCTTCTGCACCTCGTCGTGGCGCTCGCCCTCGGACACCTCGAGGCTGCTGCCGGGGCCGCACGAGAGGCATGAGGGCTGGAGCACCCTGGTGGCCGAGGACCCGCTCGTGGCCATGTCCGTGAACAGCGCCATCAGGCCGGGACCGTGCATGTCGCTCCGGAGCGCCTTCGGCGCCCGCCAGCTGACGAGCGGCAGGCGGAAGAAGGTGGTGGGCGAGAGGAGCTGGTGGCGGATCCCGTTGAGCACCTCCTGCTGCCGGCCGGCGCGGTCGAGGTCGGTCTCCTGCGGGGCGCAGGGGTTCTTCCGTACGCGCGAATAGCCGAGCGCCTTCGTGCCGTTCAGGTGGTGCTCGCCCTTCGACAGCTTGAAGCCCTTCCAGAAGTTGTCGAACGGCGGCGCGCAGACCTTCGTCTTGTTGTTCACGGTCACGCCGCCGAGGGCGTCGACCAGCTTCGGGAAGTTCTTGAAGTCGACCTCGATGATGTGGTTGATCTTGAGGCCATTGCCGAGGTAGGCCTCGACGGTCCTGATCATCAGCGCGGGCCCGCCGATGGCGTAGGCGGCGTTGATCTTCTGGGCGCCATGGCCCGGGATCTGGGCGTATGAGTCGCGCGGCACCGACAGCTTGCGCACGGTCCCGAAGGCGCTGTGGACGACCATGATGCTGTCGGCGCGTGCGGGTCCGGACTGGGACTTGTCGATCGAGCCTCCCTCTCGCTGGTCCGAGCCCAGCACGAGGATGTTGGTGCCGGTCAGCAGGCTGCCGCCGCCGGAGAGCGCCTGCTTGGCGTTGTCCGAGACGCCGGTGGTGACCTGGGCGCTGAACAGGAAGATGACGAGCGACAGGAGCAGCCAGGCTACGATCGCCACGCCGGCCCACTTGAGGACGCGGCCGAGGCTCAGCTCGCGCGGCTCGCCGGGCTCCTTCTCGCGCTTGCGGCCGAGCCGCTTGCGCAGTCCGTCGAGGTCGCTGGTGGTGCGAACTCCGGCGAGCGGCCGGCGCCTGGAGCGGTAGACCTTGTACTCCGGAGGGCCCTGGGGACCGTCGTTCACTCAACGGTGTATAGCGTTCGGGCATGCCGCCACGGCGCGTCATCGGCATCGACGCGGGGGGCACCAAGCTGCTGGGAGGTGTCGTCGACGAGGCCCTCGTCGTCCACCACCGGGTGCACCGGAGCTGGCGCGGGGCCGACCGCAAGGAGACCCTCGAGATCATGATCGAGGCCGTCGAGGAGGTCCGGGCGGCCTCCCCGGACGTGGTCGCCGTGGGCTTCGGGATCCCGGCGCTGGTGCAACGGGACACGGGCGTCTCGCGCTGGTCGACCCACCTCCCCCTCGAGGAGGTGCCCTTCCGGGATCTGATGAGCGAGCGGCTAGGGCTGCCGGTCGCCGTCGACAACGACAGCACCGTCGCCCTGATCGCCGAGCATCGCTTCGGCGCCGCGCGCGGGGTCTCCCACGCCGCACTGATCACCCTCGGCACCGGCATCGGCGGCGGCCTGCTGCTCGACGGCAGGATCTACCGCGGCGCCGACGGGCTCGGCGCCGAGCTCGGGCACATCGTCGTCGACTTCGACGGCGCGGACTGCCAGGGCGACTGCCCCGGCCGCGGCTGCCTCGAGGTTCTCGCCTCGGGGACCGCCATCGGCGTGGCCGGCCGCGAGGCCGCGCGGGGCCGGCCCGACTCGGAGCTCGCGAAGCGGGAGGCCGCCGGGCGCGAGATAACCGGCGCGCTCGTCACCGAGCTCGCCCACGACGGCGATCCGGCGGCGGTCGAGGCGCTGGCCGAGGTCGGACGGCGGCTCGGGGCAGGCATCACGAGCGTGGTCAACGCCCTCAACCCGGAGGTGGTCGTGATCGGAGGCGGCGCCGTGGCGGCGGGCGAGCTGCTGCTCGGGCCCGCTCGCGAGGTCGTCGCCTCGCGCGCGCTGCCGCCGGTCCGGGAGCGGGTTCGCATCGTTCCCGCTCACTTCGGCGACGAGTCGGGGATGCTGGGAGCGGCGCTGCTCGCGCTGGACGAGGCCGTGCCGTCGTGAGCGGTCGGCTGGTGGTCTGCCCGACGCCGATCGGCAATCTCGAGGACGTGACCTTGCGCGTGCTCTCCGCGTTGCGGGAGGCGGACGTCGTCGCCTGCGAGGACACGCGGCGCACGCGGGTGCTGCTCGACCGCTACGGCGTCTCCGCCAAGCTCGTCTCCTATCACGAGCACAACGAGCGTCGCCGCGCCTCCGAGCTGGTCGAGCGGATGCGCTCCGGCGAGGTGGTGGCGCTGGTGTCGGACGCCGGGATGCCGCTGATCTCGGACCCGGGCTACGTGCTCGTGCACGCCTGCGTCGGGGCCGGCCTGCCGGTGGAGGTGCTGCCGGGCCCCTCGGCCGCTGTGACCGCGCTCGTCGCCTCGGGACTGCCGGCGGACGAGTGGCGGTTCGCCGGCTTCCTGCCGCGAAAGAAGGGTGAGCTGCGGGCCGTGCTGTCGGAACCTGGCGGGACGCTCGTGGCCTTTGAATCGCCGCGGCGGCTGCCCGGGACCCTGGAGCTGCTGGCCTCGCTCGACCCCGACCGCGAGGTGGCGGTCTGCCGGGAGCTGACCAAGGCGCACGAGGAGATCGTCCGGGGGAGTGCAGCGGAGCTGGCCGCGCGGTACGCGGGCGCCGCGGTGAAGGGCGAGGTGGCGCTGGTGCTGGGACCGGCGGCTCCGGCCGACTCCGCGGCCGCGGCCGCGGGCGCGGTGGAGGCGCTCCGGCAGCTCGTCGAGGCCGGGGCGCGGCCGCGGAAGGCGGCGGCGGTCGTCGCGGGGCTTACCGGCGCGAGTGCCAACGAGCTGTATCGCGCGTTGACCGCGGCCCGCGACGCCGGAGCCCGCGACGCCGGAGCCCGCGCGGCCGCCGCTGAATCGCAACAGGACAACGACGGTTCGTAACCGAATAGCGACGAACTCGCCCGGGAGCGTAAAAACGGTCGCCGCGTCCGCGCCGCGCGCCCTACGGTCGCCGGCATGGCCCGCCTCGTCACCGCACTCGCCACGGCTCTTGTGCTCTCGCTGGTCGGCGCGCCGCCGGCGGCCGCGGCGTGGGTCTGGCCGCTCCGCGGCGAGGTCATCACCCCGTACCGGAACGGCGATGACCCATACGCGCGCGGGCAGCATCGGGGAATCGACATCGCCGGCCAGGTGGGCGCGCCCGTCGTCGCCGCGACGGGCGGAGTTGTGCGCTTCGCCGGCACGGCCGGCTATTCCGGCCTGACGGTCGGGATCCGGACCGCCCACGGGCGTTACGACACGAGCTACCTGCACCTGTCTGCGATCGGGGTGCGCAAGGGCGAGCGCGTCGCGGCGGGCGAGCGGCTGGGCGCCGTGGGGACGACGGGCCGCCGCTCGGCCGCACAGCCGCACCTCCACTTCGGCGTCCGCGACGCGGGCAGCCGCCACGGCTACCACGACCCGCTCGACTTCCTCCCCCCACCGGCCCGGCCGCGTCCGGAACCGCGTCGAACGCCGATCCCGGTCGGCGCGCCGGCGCGGCCGTCGCCGGTTCCCCATGCGGTTCCCGTTGCAGGACCGCCGCTCGCGGCACCACGGCGCGCGCCGCACGGCCTGCCCGTGTCGCGGCCGTCGCCGGCGCTGCGGCCGCTGCCCGGGCTGCGTGGTGCGCCCGGGGTGGCGCCGCAGCCCGGACCCACGGCGGCGACGAGGGTGGGGCCCTCCGCCGCGTTGGCCGGGACGCCGTTGACGGCCCCGCAGCCTTCGCACCCGCCACACGGCCCGCAGTCCGCTGCGCCCCCGGAGTGGCGTCCGCACGCCTCGCCCGCCGGCCACGGCCCGGACCTCGGCTGGGCGCTGGTCTGCGCCGGCCTCCTGCTGGCCGCTGCCTTCATGGGCACCGGCGGCGGCCGCGGCCGAGCCGCCCGCTCGAGCGCCCGCCGCCTCCCGGCCCGGCTCGGCGCGCTGCTACGCCCGCTCGCCGGCCGCGGCTGAGCCCGACGCGTCGCCCCGGCTGACCCTGGCTGAGGCCGACTCGGGCGCTCCGAGCGACGAGTGTCCAGTTACCGGGTCTATAGACCCAGAAAGTGGACAGTTGTCGCCCGGCGAGTCCAGCCCATGTCGCCGGCGGCAGCCTCTCCTTGCCCAGCTGCCGTTCGCTCGGCCCGCTGCACGCAAATCAGGGGCCGCGCGGCGCCGCGACCCCCCAGTAGCATCGAACGCTATGCCGTACTACGTCACTACGCCCATCTATTACGTGAACGCCGAGCCCCACCTTGGCCACGCGTATACGACGATCGCCGCCGATGTGCTCGCGCGTCATAAGCGCCAGCGCGGCGAGGACGTCTTCTTCCTCACGGGCACGGACGAGCACGGCGAGCCGGTAACACTCGCGGCGGAGAAGCTGGGCATCACACCGCGCGAGCTCGGCGACCGCAACGCGATTCACTTCAAGGAGTTGGCGGCCCGGCTCGGTGTTACCAACGACTTCTTCATCCGCACGACGGACGAGGAGCACGAGCAGGTCGTCGCCGAGGTGGTCCAGCGGATCCATGACAACGGGCAGGTCTACGAGGGCACCTACGAGGGCTGGTACTGCCCCCGCTGCGCCGACTTCAAGACCGACTCGGAGCTCGACGAGGGCAACCGCTGCCCGATCCACAAGATCGTGCTCGAGCGCGAGAAGGAGGACAACTGGTTCTTCCGCCTGAGCGCTTTCCAAGAGCCGCTCGAGCAGCTGTACGCCGACCGCCCCGATTTCGTGATTCCGCGGAATCGCTACAACGAGGCCCTCTCCTTCATCACGCAGGGCCTCCAGGACATCTCCCTCTCGCGCGCCCGGCTCAAATGGGGCGTTCCGGTTCCCTGGGACAAGGAGCAGGTCATCTACGTCTGGATCGACGCGCTGCTCAACTACTACTCGGCGTTGTCGTACGCCCGCCAGGGGGAGGATCTGACCGAGCGCTTCTGGCCCGCCAACGTCCACCTGATCGGCAAGGACATCCTGAAGTTCCACGCCGTCATCTGGCCGGCGCTCTTGATGGCGGCGGGCATCGAGGTCCCGCGCCAGGTCGCCATTCACGGCTTCCTGCTGCTCGGAGAGCACAAGATGTCCAAGTCGCTCGGCAACGTGATCGACCCGTTCCAGGTCGTCGATCTGTACGGCGCCGACGCCCTGCGCTTCTACGTCCTGCGCGAAGTGCGCTTCGGCCAGGACGGCGAGGTGTCGCCGGAGGGCTTCGAGCGCCGGTACACGAGCGAGCTCGCCAACGAGTACGGCAACCTCTCGAGCCGGACGCTCGCGATGATCGAGCGCTATCGCGACGGCGTGGTCCCGGACGCCGAGCCGCCCGCGCAGCTCATCGGCGAGTTCGAGGCTCTGGCCGAGGGCGTCTCCCGGAGGCTCGACGAGGTCGACCTGACCGTGGCGCTCGACGAGATCTGGCAGCGCGTCAAGCTGCTCAACCGCTACGTCCAGGAGGAGGAGCCCTGGCAGCTGACCAAGGACGACTCGCAGGCCGACCGCCTCGACGCCGTCCTCTACTCGCTGGCCGAGGGCCTGCGCGTGGTGTCGGTGCTCCTCCAGCCGTTCATCCCGGATGCGGCCGAGCGGCTGCTGGCGGCGCTGGGCCAGGAGGACCTTTCGCTCGACAAGGCCCGTTTCGGCGCCAAGCCCGGCGGCGCGCGCTGCGGCGAGCTCGGCCAGCTCTTCCCGAAGGTCGAGGCCGAGGCGCCCGCCGCCTAGAGCGGCCGTGATCGACACCCACTGTCATCTCGATTTCTGCGAGCCGCCGGTCGCGGAGCTCGTGGCGCGCGCTGCCGAGGCCGGGGTGACCCGGATCGCCACCGTCGGCACCGATCCCGCCTCCACCGACGCGGCGCTCGAGGCCGCGCGCGAGCACGACGGCGTGGTGGCGATCGTCGGCCGCCACCCGCACGAGGCCGAGGGCTTCGCCGACGCCGACCTCGAGCAGATCGAGCGGGCTGCCGCCGACGCCGGGGCGCGCGCGATCGGCGAGACCGGGCTCGACTACTACCGCGACCGGGCGCCGCGCGACGATCAGCGGCGGGCCTTCGAAGCCCAGCTCGAGCTGGCGGGCCGGGCCGGGCTGCCCGTAGCGATCCACACGCGCGCCGCCGAGGAGGACACGTTCGCGATCCTGCGCGAGCACGCCGGCGAGACGACGGTGATCCTGCACTGCTTCTCCGCGCCGGACCGTCTGGACGAGT
>JBJMLJ010000652.1:0-1925 GCA_045805365.1 Thermoleophilaceae bacterium | reverse complement strand
GTTGCCGCGGTCCGCGTAGATGTTCATCAGCTCCGGGTAGAGCGCGCACACGCGCAGGACCGCGGTCACGCGAGCAGCACCACCGTCGAGCCCAGGTAGTCGCGGGTCTCGGGCACCCGCCGCCGCTCGACCGGATGCAGCCCAGCCTCGCGGGCCTCGAGCTCGAGTTGCTCCGGTGTCAGCTCGTCGAGGTGAAGGACGTCGAGCTGCTCGCTCAGCTCGCCGGTCGGCGAGACGGCCTGGCGAAGGCGCTCGATCACGACGCCTCCGGGCGCCGGGCGCATCGCCAGCGGCCGGCTCGAGAGCACCCAGCCGTTCTGCTCGAGCACGTCGGGGAGAGGGGGCTGGACCTCCTCCTCCGGAACCGCCTCGCGTGGATCGGAGAGCGCGACGGCCAGGATCCCGTCCGGCGTCAACGCGCTCCGCGCGCATCGGAGGAAGTCGCGCCTTCCGGGCGGGCCGCCGAGAAGCTGAACGAGCTGTTGAGGCGCCAGCGCCAGCGCGAATCGGTCCGGAAGGGAGAAGGAGCGGGCGTCGGCGACGAGCGTCTCCACCCGCCGGCCCCGCTCGCGGGCGCGGCGCGCCAGCTCGCGGACGAGGTCGGCGTCCGAATCGAGGGCGGTGACCGCGTGTCCGCGGCCGGCGAGGTCGAGCGTCACGCGGCCGGTGCCGCAGCCGATGTCGAGCACCGGTCCCGGATGCTCGTCGGCCAGCTGCCGCCAGAGCGGGAGGTCCACCTCGTAGGAGGCGCACTCGACGTCGTGCCAGGCCACGGCGTCGCTCTTCACTCGGACCACCTCCGCGCCAGCCCGCGCCGGGCCAGCAGGTCGCGCAGCTCGAGCAGCGCCGTGTAGGTGGGGAGCGCGTACAGCGGGCCCCCGTCGCCGGCGGCCACGGCGGCGTCGAGCGAGCGGCCGAGGTCGCGGTCGACGTCGAGCTGGGCGTCCACGCCCGCGTACTTGAGGCGCAGGGCCATCTCCTCCGCCCGGGTGCCGGAGCAGGTGACCCGGCGCACGCGGCCGTGAAGGAGCTCGAAGTCGGCGTCCCAGATCCACGAGACGTCGCGGCCGTCGGCGATGCCGTCGTTCAGGGCCAGCCAGAGGTCGAGCCGGCCGTCCTCGAGGGTGAGGGTGCGCAGCACCTCGTTCGCGCCCGCCGGGTTCTTGACCAGGAGGATCGAGACGTCCCGCCCGTCCACGGGGATCGTCTCCACCCGGCCGAAGGCGCCGCCAAAGCCCTCGAGCGCCTCCTTCACCGTCGCCAGCGGTACGCCGAGCTCGAGCGCGGTCGTCGCGGCGGCCACGGAGTTGTAGACGTTGTAGAGCCCGGGGAGGGGGAGGTCCAGGTCGACCGCGCCGCCCGGCGTCTCGAGGTGGACCGAGGAGCCCGACATCCCGTTCAACCGTACGCGGGTCGCCGCGACGTCCGGCTGCGGCCGCGCGCGCCCGCAGTTCGGGCAGGCGTAGCGGCCCATGTGCCCGAGGTAGACGGCCTCGTAGACGTAGGCGTGGCCGCAGTTGCGGCAGTGCTTCGAGTCCGCGGCGTGCTGGAGCTCGGGGAGGGCCTGGGAGTCGTCGGACACGCCGAAGTAGACGACCCCGTCGCGTCCCCGGCCGAGGTCGGCGACGAGCGGGTCGTCGGCATTGAGCACGAAGCGCACGCGGCCGGTCTCGGCGGCCACGAGCTCCGCCCAGCGGTCGGCCAGCAGCTCGAGCTCGCCGTAGCGGTCGAGCTGGTCCCTGAACAGGTTGGAGAGCAGGTAGAGGCGGGGGTGCACCGCCTTCGCGACCCGCGGCAGCCAGGCTTCATCGACCTCGAAGAGGCCGAGCTGGCCGCGCGAGCTGTGGGCGTCGAGAAGAGCCGTCGCCACGCCCCAGCTCATGTTCGAGCCGGCGCGGTTGTGCACCACGCTGCGGCCCGACCGC
>JBJMLJ010000651.1:0-1775 GCA_045805365.1 Thermoleophilaceae bacterium | reverse complement strand
GGGGGAGACCATTCGTACCTGCATCAGCGCGCCGGAGGGACCAGTCGAGATCGATCTCTGAGGAGGGGACCCAGGAATGAGCGAAGCCACCATCGAGAGCCCGCTGGCCAAGCTGACCGACGAGCAGATCGAGCAGCTCGGCAAGACGTTCGATGCCATGCACGACGAGATCTACGACGACCTCGGCGAGCGCGACCGCAAGTACATCGTGAGCATGATCGAGATGCACCGGCGGCTCGCCGTGATCGCGCGGGTCCTACTGCTGGCCTCTCGCTACAAGCCGTTCTGGGCGGCCGGGACGGCCTCGCTCTCCGCGGCCAAGATCCTGGAGAACATGGAGATCGGCCACAACGTGATGCACGGCCAGTGGGACTGGATGAACGACCCCCAGATCCACTCCTCGAACTGGGACTGGGACACCGCGTCGACCAAGGAGGCGTGGAAGCACTCCCACAACTACATCCACCACACCTACACGAACATCCGCGGCAAGGACAAGGACCTCGGCTACGAGATCATGCGGATCGACCCGCACCAGCCCTGGAACCCGGTCTACCTCCTCCAGCCCGTCTACAACGTCCTGCTGATGCTGCTCTTCGAGTGGGGCGTGGCCTTCCACGACCTCGACTTCGATGCCATCCGCTCGGGCGAGAAGTCGAAGGAGAAGGTGATCAAGGAGCTGAAGGGGATCGCCGGCAAAGCCCGGCTCCAGATCCAGAAGGACTACGTCGCGTGGCCGCTCCTGAGCGGGCTGGCGATGGCCGCGCTCGACCTGGCCCTGAACGCGCGGAGGATCCGCGCCGGCCGCAAGAGCGGCAGGCTCGGCAAGGTGCGAGGCCGCCTGGGGCGGCTACGGATTCGAAGGGACGAACGGCGGCGCATGCTCGACGAGGCGGTCGCCCTTGTGGCCACGCGGGGCGCCCGGGCCTACCGCTCGACGCTGGTCGCCAACATGGCGGCGAACGTCATCCGCAACGTGTGGGCGCACGCGATCATCTTCTGCGGCCACTTCCCCGACCAGACCTACACGTTCAGCCAGGACGAGGTCGAGGACGAGAGCCGCGGCGCCTGGTACGTGCGCCAGCTCGTAGGCGCGGCCAACATCGAGGGCGGAGCCTTCTTCCATGTCGCCAGCGGCAACCTGGGCTATCAGGTCGAGCACCATCTCTTCCCCGACATGCCGAGCACCCGCTACGCCGAGATCGCCCCGCGCGTCAAGGCGATCTGCGAGGAGTACGGCCTGCCCTACAACGGCGGCCGGCTCGGCAAGCAGTGGGGGATGGTCCAGCGCACGATCCTGCGGCTCGCCTTCCCGGGCGGCAAGCCGCGGCCCAAGCCCGGCCCGTACCAGGGCGGCGACGGCGCGGAGCAGTCGTCGAACGGGAGCGGCCGCTTCGCGCGCCCGGGCCCGGATGGCTCCGGTCCCGAACAGCGCGACGAGGGCGTTCGGGTGTCGATGCCGGGGGAGCGCGAGGAGGACTAGAGGCCCCGCGCCGCCAGGGTGGTGCGGACCACCGTGATACCTGGGGTCGCTCCTAGGCCACGTCACACGCCCGCCAGAGCCCGCGGGCGCGGCGGCGGGCGTCGCCGGCGAGACGAGCGAACAGGTCCGCGTGCGCCACATTGGGCGGGATGGTCAGAGTGCGGGCGTAGCCGCGCTGGACGAGCTCGGCGTTGACGAACATGCCGTCGTCGCGGCGGTAGACGTAGGCCAGCAGGCGGCCGTAGCGGTCGCGCCGCTCGGCGTCGTAGCGAAGCGACACGCGCCGGCCGTC
>JBJMLJ010000650.1:0-1569 GCA_045805365.1 Thermoleophilaceae bacterium | reverse complement strand
TCCGTATTAAGGGCTCGTTGCCGAAGGACACCGGACAGGCCGGATCGGTGTAGTAGCGCACGTGTACGGGCATCCGAGCGCGCAAAATAGATGACTGTGATCGGCACCCTCATCAGCGACCGCTTCCGGCTCGAAGAGAAGGTCGGCGCGGGGGGTATGTCGAGCGTCTACCGCGCCTTCGACCCGACGCTCGAGCGCTGGGTCGCGATCAAGCTGATGCACCGGGACATCTCGACCGACCCGGACCAGCTGGAGCGCTTCCGTCGCGAGGCGCGGGCGGTGGCCAGCCTCAGCCACCCGCACATCGTCACGGTGATCGACGCCGGCGAGGACGAGGGCGCGCCATACATCGTCTTCGAGTACGTCGACGGCGAGACGCTCAAGGAGCGGATCCGGTCGGTGGGCCGGCTGCCGGTGCCGGAGGCGGTGGCCTACGCGATCGAGATCGGCCGGGCGCTCTCCTGCGCCCACTCCCACCGGCTCGTCCACCGCGACGTCAAGCCGCAGAACGTCCTCATCGATCCGGACGGGCGGGCCAAGGTCACCGACTTCGGCATCGCCCGCTCGCTCGAGGCGCAGGGGCTGACGGCCACCGGCCGGGTCCTGGGCACGACCGACTACGTCTCCCCTGAGCAGGCCCTCGGCCACCAGGTGACCGAGCAGTCGGACATCTACTCGCTCGGAATCGTGCTCTACGAGATGCTCACGGGCGAGACGCCGTTCAGCGCCGATACCCAGGTGGCCGTCGCGATGAAGCACGTCAAGGATCCGCTGCCCGACGTGCAGCGGCGCCGTCCCGAGGTCTCGGCGGCCCTGGCCGCGATCGTCGAGCGGTCCACCGCCAAGGAGACGGGCAACCGCTACCGCACGGTCGACGAGATGGTCCACGACCTGGAGCAGGTGCTCGCTATCGAGGCCGCGCGCGCCGGCGAGACCTCCGGCGAGGCCACCGCCGTCCTCCAGGCGCTCCCCGGCGACACGGCGGACTACGCGCCGGCGCGGCTGCGCCGTCCCCGGCGCACGCTCATCCTGGCGGCGCTCGCGATCGGCCTGATCGCCGGCGGCATCGCCTACCTGGCCACGCGCACCGAGAAGGGACCCGGGAACGCGGTGATCCCGCACGCCGGCGGCCTGACTCCGGTCAAGCTCGGCAGCGGCGCCGCGAGCGACTACGACCCGCAGGGCGACGGCAAGGAGTCGTCGGACCAGACCCAGTTCGCGATCGACGGCAACAACACCACGAGCTGGGACACGGAGATCTACCGGGACGGCTTCCCGGGCGTGCACAAGGACGGCGTCGGGCTGTACGTGAACGCCGGCTCCCCGATCAGCGCGAGGCGAATCGTCCTCGTCACGGCGACTCCCGGCTACGAGGCGGTCGTCTACGCCGCCAACACCATCCCCGACGACCTGAAAGGCTGGACCAAGGTCTCGACGCGAACCAAGGTCAAGGAGACGACCAGGATCCCGCTCGACACGGCCGGCCGGCGGTTCCGCTACTACCTGATCTGGATCGTCTCGCTCCCGCCGGGCAACCGCGCGGACATCCGCGAGCTCAGCCTCCGGCGC
>JBJMLJ010000649.1:0-8178 GCA_045805365.1 Thermoleophilaceae bacterium | reverse complement strand
GAAGCGGTCCAGGCAGGGGGCCGAGACGACCCGGGTGGCGACGCCGTCAGCCTCGAGCAGGTCGGCGGCGTCGGTGCAGATGTGCACCTCCGAGCCGGTGGCGATCAGGATCAGGTCGGGCTCGTCCTTGTACGACTCGCGCAGGACGTAGGCGCCGCGGTGGATGCAGTCGTCGGGCACCCCCGCGGGCGTCCAGACCGGCAGCCCCTGGCGGCTGAAGATCAGCGCCACCGGCGCGTCCGTCCGCTCGATCGCGAAGCGCCAGGCGAGCGCCGTCTCGTTGGCTCCCGCCGGCCTCACCGTGTAGGTGTTGGGCTGCGCCCGCAGCGTCGCCAGCTGCTCGATCGGCTGGTGGGTCGGCCCGTCCTCGC
Source organism: Thermoleophilaceae bacterium (assembly GCA_045805365.1). Lineage (GTDB taxonomy): Bacteria > Actinomycetota > Thermoleophilia > Solirubrobacterales > Thermoleophilaceae > DASXBA01. The sequence goes on along the minus strand of JBJMLJ010000649.1, from coordinate 7,807 downwards.
CCAGCCCGATCGAATCGTGGGTGAAGACGAAGATCGAGGGCAGCTCCATGAGCGCGGCCAGCCTCACCGAGCCCTTCATGTAGTCGAGGAAGTTGAAGAAGGTGGAGCCGAAGGCGCGCAGGCCGTGCAGGTTCAGCCCGTTGACGATCGCGCCCATGCCGTGCTCGCGCACGCCGTAGTGGACGTTGCGGCCGGCGTAGCTGCCCTTCTCGACCGAGCCGCCGTCGTCGATCAGCGTAAGCGTCGAGGGCTCGAGGTCGGCGGACCCGCTGACCAGCTGCGGCACCTCCGCGGCGGCCCACTGGATCACCTGCTGCGACGCCTTGCGGGTCGCGATCCTGCCCACCTCGGGGCGAAACTTGGGCACGTCCTTGTCCCAGCCCTCGGGCAGCTTGCGCTCGATGACGAGCGACAGCTCCTCCCAGAGGTCCGGGTGCTCCGAGCGGTAGCTCTCGGCTGCCTGTTGCCACTCGGACTCCGCCTCGCCGCGTGCGGCGGCCGCCTCGCGGAAGTGGGACAGGGCCTCGTCGGGCACGAGGAAGTCCGGCTCGGCCGGCCAGCCGTAGCGCTCCTTGGTCAGCTTGACCTCCTCCTCGCCGAGCGGCGAGCCGTGCGCCTTGTTCGTGTCCTGGAGGTTCGGCGCGCCGAAGCCGATGTGGGTCCGCAGGATGACGAGCGACGGGGCGTCGGGGACGCCCTTGGCCGCATCTACGGCCCCCTCGATCCGGTCGAGCTCGATGTCCTCGCCCAGGTCCTGAACGTGCCAGCCGTAGCCCTCGAAGCGCCTGCCGACGTCCTCGGAGAAGGCCATCCGCGTCTCGCCGGCGAGCTGGATGTGGTTGTTGTCGTAGAAGACGATCAGCTTGCCGAGGCCCAGGTGCCCGGCGAACGAGCAGGCCTCGGAGGCGACGCCCTCCTGGATGTCGCCGTCGCTCGCGATCGCGTAGGTGTTGTGATCGACCAGCTCGTGGCCGTCGCGGTTGTAGCGGTCGGCCAGCATCGCCTCGGCAAGGGCGAGGCCGACGGACATGGAGATCCCCTGGCCGAGCGGGCCGGTGGTGGCCTCGATCCCCTTCGCGTGGCCGTACTCCGGGTGGCCGGCGGTGGGCGAGCCGAGCTGGCGGAAGCTCTTGAGGTCGTCGAGCGTGAGGCCGTAGCCGGCGAGGTAGAGGCTCGAGTAGAGGAGCATCGAGGCGTGCCCGGCCGAGAGGACGAAGCGGTCGCGGTCGAACCAGTCGGGGTCGGCGGGGTTGTGCTTCATGATCCGCGTGTAGAGGGCGTAGGCGACCGGGGCGAGCGCCATCGGGGCGCCGGGGTGGCCGGAGTTGGCCTTCTGCACCGCGTCCATCGAGAGCGTGCGGATGGTGTTGATGCACAGCTCGTCGAGTGCCCGCGTATCCGCCTGCGTCGTGGTCATCTCGCTCCCTCGGTCTCGGTCTCGGCCTTGGCCTGCGCAGTATCCCTTTCCGACTCGTGCGCCGCGAGCAGGCCCGCGCCGATCACGCCGGCGTCGGCGCCGCCGCGGGCCGCGGTCACCGTCACGCGTTCCCAGAGCGCCGGCAGGGCGCGCGTCGCGGCCTCGTCCACGGCGCGCTGGAGGAACAGGTCGGCCGCCCGCGAGAGCCCTCCGCCGATCACCACGCGCTCGGGCTCGAACACGTTCACGTAGCCGGCGATTCCCACGCCCAGCCAGTTGCCGAGGCGCTCGAACAGGAGCCTGGCGTCCGGGTCGCCCTCCTGCGCGGCCGCGACCACCTCCCGGCCGGTCACCTCTCCGTGCTCGTCGTAGATCGCCCCCAGCCGGGTGTCCGGGCGGCCCTTGCCCAGCTCGGTCGCGTCGCGCTCGAGCGCCGTGCCGCTGCAGAGCGCCTCGAGGCAGCCGCGGTTCGGGCAGTTGCCGGGACAGGGCGGGCCGTCGGCGATGATCGAGAAGTGGCCCAGCTCGGCGCCGAGGCCATGGCTGCCGCGGAAGATCCTGCCGTCCGTCACCACCCCGCCGCCCACGCCCGTGCCGAGGGTGAGCATCACGATGTTCTTGCTCCCGAGCAGCTCGGCTTCGGCCAGCGCGGCGCAATTGGCGTCGTTGTCGACGTAGATCGGCACGCCGAGCCGGTGCCCCAGCACCTCGCGCAGCGGCACGCCCGCGAGCGGGATGTTCACGCTCGTGAGGACGGTGCCGGAGGCGAACTCGATCTGCGACGGGACGCCGACGCCCACCGCGGCGGGCTGCCCCACCTTCTCGGAGACCTCGCGGACGCCCGCCTCGATGCCGTCGAGCAGCAGCTCGCTGCCGCTCGTGTCGGTGGGGTGCTCGACGACCTCCCGGGCCTCGGAGCCCGCGAGGGCGCCCACGGCCACCTTCGTGCCGCCCACGTCCACGCCGAGCACCAGGGGACCAGACTCCACGGCGCCATTCTGTCGAAACTGGTCGAGTCGGTAGCGGCGGCGGTACGCTGGCCATCCAATGAGGGGCGGAATCGATCTCGGCGGAACCAAGATCCAGGCCGTCGTGGTGGACGAGAAGTCGGCCGTGATCGGCCAGGCGCGGCAGCCGACGCCGACGAAGGGCGGCCCCGCCGCGGTCATCTCGGAGATGACGGACACGATGAGCGAGGCCGCGGAGGCCGCCGGCATCGAGACGGCGCGGCTGACCGGGATCGGGGTCGGCTCGCCGGGGGCGGTCGACGCCAAGGCCGGGACGGTGGCCGAGGCGCGGAACCTTCCCGACTGGGAGGAGGCGTTCCCGATGGCGCCGGCCCTCACCGAGCTGCTCGGCTGCCCGGCCTACCTGGGCAACGACGTGTCGGTGGGCGTCCACGCCGAGTTCGAGCTCGGCGCCGCCAAGGACGCGAAGTCGCTGCTGGGCGTCTTCTGGGGCACCGGCGTCGGCGGCGGGATCATCCTGGACGGCAAGATGTGGACCGGCCGCGGCGCGGCGGGCGAGATCGGCCACATGGTCGTGAAGCGGAACGGGGCGCGCTGCCCCTGCGGCCGCCGCGGCTGCATGGAGGCCTACGCCGGCCGCGCGGCGATGGAGGCCGAGGCGCGCAGGCTCGTCGAAAAGGGTGAGGACACCGACCTCTTCAAGATCATGGAGAAGCGCGGCCGCACCAGGCTCCAGAGCGGAATCTGGGCCCGCGCGCTCGAGCGCGACGACAAGATGGCGGTCCACCTGGTCGAGCGCGCGATCAAGGCGCTCGGGGCGGGCGTGGCGTCGGCGGTGAACCTGCTCGACGTCGAGATGGTCGTCATAGGCGGCGGGCTCGGCACGCGTCTGGGCGAGCCGTACGTCCGCAAGATCGAGGCGGCGATGATGCCCCACCTGTTCGTGTCGGACCGGCCGCCGGCGGTCGTTCCCGCGGCGCTGGGCGACCTCGGCGGCGCGATCGGCGCGGCCCTGCTCGTCCCCAAGCCGAGGAAGCGCCCCGCCGGGAAGCCGCGCGCCGCGAGCACGGGCGCTTGAGCGACTACGACGTCATCGTGCTCGGCGCGGGCCCGGCGGGCGAGCACTGCGCCGGGCGGCTCGCCGACGGCGGCAAGAAGGTCGCGATCGTCGAGCGCGAGCTGGTCGGCGGCGAGTGCGACTACTGGGCCTGCATGCCCTCGAAGACGCTGCTGCGGCCGGGCGAGGCGCTCGAGCACGCCAAGGAGGCGCCGGGGGCCGCCGAGGCGGTGAGCGGCGGCATCCATCCCGAGCCGGCCTTCGAGTGGCGCAACTACATGACCTCCGACTGGGACGACTCGGGCAAGACCGGCTGGATGGACGACGCCGGCATCGACCTGCTCCGCGGAGAGGCCGCCATAGCGGGGCCCGGCCAGGTCTCGGTGGACGGCACGACCCACGGCGCCGAGCACATCGTGATCGCGACCGGCTCGGAGCCGGTGATACCGCCGATCCCCGGCCTCCAGGGCGCCGACGGGATCTGGACCAACCGCGAGGTGACCGCGTTCAAGGAGGTCCCCGAGCGGCTGCTCGTGCTCGGTGGAGGGCCGGTCGGCGTGGAGATGGCCCAGGCGGTCCACCGCTTCGGGGCCTCGGTGGCGCTGGTGGAGGGCGCCGACCACCTCCTGCCGCGCGAGCCGAAGGAGCTGGGCGAGAAGCTCGGGGAGGCGCTGGCCGCCGACGGCATCGAGCTCTGCTTCGGGCAGCACGCATCCGGGGTCTCGCGCGACGGCGACGAGTACGTCCTCGAGTTCCCCGAGCGCGACCCGCTGCGCGGCGACCGGCTGCTGGTGGCGACCGGCCGCCGTCCGCGAGTGCGGGACATCGGGCTCGACAAGGTCGGCATCGAGCCGGGCAAGGCGGGGATCGAGGTCGACGGCCGAATGAACGCGGGCGAGGGGATCTGGGCGATCGGTGACGTCGCCGGGATCTGGCCGCTGACCTACGTCGGCAAGTACCAGGGCCGCGTGGCGGCCGCGAACATCCTCGGCCGGCGCTGGGAGGCGAACTACGACGCGGTCCCGCGGGTCGTCTTCACCGATCCGCAGGCCGCTTCCGTCGGTCAGGGCGAGGGCGAGGTCACGGCGACCATCTCGCTCGCGAGCGTGCCGCGGACCTACACCTTCATGCGCGACTACGCCGACAAGCCCTACTTCATGACCCTCGTCTCGGACGGGGAGCGGCTCACGGGGGCCTACGCCCTCGGACCCGAGGCCGGCGAATGGCTCCAGCAGGCCACGGTCGCCATCCGGGCGCGGGTGCCGCTCGAGGTCATGGACGACGTCATCCAGCCCTTCCCGACCTTCTCGGAGGCGTTCCTCAACGCGATGCTGGAGCTTCGCGAGAAGGTGCCCGCCTAGTCGCGTGGCGGCGCACGGCTCGGCGCCGCGCGACGACGTCGCCGTAGCCGGCAGCGTCGGGACGTCGGACAGCACGGCCGTGGCCGGCAGCGTCGGCACCCGCCGGAGCGTGGCGGTCGCCGGCAGCGCCGGGACGCTCGGGAGCGCCGCGGTGGCCGGCAGCGCGGCGACCGCATACAGCACGGCCGTCGTCGTCAGCGCGGCGACGGCGTGCAGCGCCATCGTCGCGGCCTGCGCCGGCACGCTCTTCAGCGTCGCCATGAGCGGCTGCGCCCTCTGCCTCGCCTGCTCGGGCTGCAGCGGTTGCGTAGCCTGCATCGCCTGCGTCGACTGCGAGGACTGTGTGGGCTGCATCGGCTGCGTCGGCCTGCGCGGGGCCAGCGGAAAGCGCCGGCAGCGGCGGCGGTGGCGCTGAGTCGCGCCGGCCTAGCTGCGCTGTTCGTGACCCTCGCCGCGGCGGGCAGCGCGTGCGGAGCGCGCGAGCCGGCGGCGCCAGGCCTCCCGGGGCCCAAGCAGAGCATCCCTCGCGACCCGGCCGCGCTGGCGACCGCCCTGACGCAGAACACGCGGGCGCTCCGGACCGCGATCGACCGTTGGCGGGCCGACGGCGGGCCCTCGCGCGGCGCCGCCCCGCGGGAGGTGGTGCTGCGGGCCCTGTACCACCAGCGGATCCACATCCTGCTCTCCGACCGGCCGCGGCTGGCCCGCGCGACGATCCACAGGCTTCCCGGGTCGCTGGCGGCTGAGGCCCGCGACCTCGTCGCCGCCCGGCGAGCGCTCGTGCGCCTGACGCCCACGACGAGGCGCCGGCGCTTCCGTACCGGCCCGGCGCTTCCGGCCGGCCGGCTGCTCCGCTACTACCGCCAGGCCGAGCGTCGCTTCGGGGTCGGCCGCAGGGTCCTGGCGGCCGTGAACCTGGTCGAGACGGGCTTCAACCGGCTGCGAAGCCGCAGCACCGCCGGCGCCCAGGGGCCGATGCAGTTCCTGCCGGCGACCTGGCGGGTCTACGGGCTCGGGGGCGACATCCACGATCCACACGACGCGATCCTCGGCGCCGCGAACTACCTCCACGCCTCGGGCGCGCCGGGTAGCTACCGGCGGGCGCTCCACTCGTACAACCCCTCCGCCCTCTACGTGTCGGCCGTTCTCCATTACGCGCGCGCGATGCGACGGAGCGTCGACACCTATTACACGCTCCACTCCTGGCAGGTCTTCGTGCGGACGACGCACGGCCTGCGCCGGCTGACGGGGCCCCGGCCTCGCTAGCCCGGCTTCGTCGTCATCGCCCAGATGGCGATGGCGTAGCCGATCAGGAGGATCGAGAGGATCGTGCCGGCGGCGACGCCCGTGCCGCCGGGGCCCTGGCCGCCGCGCTTTGCGCGCCGCAGCGCCAGCCCGGCGAGGATCGTGGCGACGATCAGCAGCAGGAGGCCGAGATCCGCAACCCCGTAGCCGATCCCGACCCAGCTGGCGTCGTCTGGGGCGTGCTCCTTGCTCTTGACCCACTCGGCGCCCACACGCATGACGATGTAGCCCGGCAGCGCCCCGGCTGCCAGCACCCGGAACGCGACGCGCTGGAGCGCGGCGCCGCGCTCGCTGCGCGAAAGGATCACGGCGCCTACGCCCGCGGCCACCGTCCCGACCAGCAGCATCGCCCCGAGGACGTGCACCAGTAGGGCGATGTTGACGCTGTCGGCTCGGATCGCGGCCAGCATCAGGCCCCCGGCTTGTAGATCATGACCACGAGCAGCGCGGCGACGGCGACCACCGTCAGGCCGTAGAACAGGCCGACCTGGCCTTGGCCCTCGGGCCGTCGCTCCAGGAGCCCGCCGAGCCGGCTGCCCGTCCCGGCGGCTATCACCCAGAGCGCGAGCGCCGCCAGGATCCAGCCGTCGAAGATGTCGTACTGGTCGAGCGCCAGCCAGACGCCGAAGACGATCGTCCCCCCGGCGCCGACGTCGAACAGCCGGCGTGCCAGGGGAGTCAGCCGTGATCCTGAGTCGGTCAGCGCAACCGTGAAGACCACCACGGAGCCGACGATCGCGAACGCCGACAGCACGTGCAGGAACAGCAGCCAGTCGTAGCGGCTCACCGGCGCGAGACTAGCCGCGGGCCCCGACGGCAGACGGCCTGGGTCAGCCCTGATCGCGCGCCCGAATCGCCACGCAGCAGCAGCCGGGCCGCGGCTCCAGCTCGGCCACGAGGTCGTCCCGCTCCAATCCGTCGAGCAGGCCCTCCAGGAGCGCGTGGTTCATGCCACAGACGAGGTCGCGGTGCTCGGTCGCCAGTCGATCGAAGGGGCAGTTCCTCAACCGCAGGGTGCCCTCCTCGTCCTCGAACGGCTCGTAGCCGCGCTCGCCCAATGCCTTGCCAAGGGCGGCGCCTCGCCGGCTCTCCCCCAGCTCGCGCCCCCTGGCCCGGGCCGTCTCGCGCACGGCGCCGGCCACCCGGCCGCTCCCGTCCGCCTCGGCCGCATCGGCGAACAGCCCGGCCGCGAGCTCGTAGTCCCGGGCGGGCACCGTGACCGCGACCTCGCCGGTGGCCGGCGCGTAGAGCTTCGCCGGCCTTCCGGCCCCGGGCCCCGTCCGGCCCTCCGGTCGCGCATAGCTGACCTCCAGGAAGCCCTCGTCGGCGAGCTTGTCGAGGTGGTAGGCGGCCAGGGAGCGGCCGATCCGGAGCTTCTTGGCCGCCTCGTCCCGGCCGACCGGCCGGCCCTTCGAGCGGACGAAGTCGTGCAGGCGCCGGCGAAGCGGGTCGTCGAGGGCGGCGAGACGTCCGATGTCGTCGCGTCGTGGGGTCACGGCCCTCATTCTATCGCTAATTGCTGTTGACAAAAGAGTGGTCGGCGCGCTAAGGTTGCATCAATGACCGTTGTTTTTAGAAAGGAGCTCTGATGTCCACCATCGCCCTTCGCCGCCGGACCGAGCGGCGAGCCGAAGCAGCAAGGCGAGACTGGAGAGACGCGCGCGTCCAAGCGTTCGCGATCCTCTGGATCGGCTTCTCG
>JBJMLJ010000648.1:0-3138 GCA_045805365.1 Thermoleophilaceae bacterium | reverse complement strand
CGGCCTCACGCTCTCCCAGTGGCGGGCTCGCCGCCCTCGGCCGGCACGAGTCAGCCGGCTGCCGCTGCGGCGGCGGCGTGCGCAGCGGCCGGCGGTCGCCGCATAGCGACCGAGAACGGCACCGCAAGCAGCACGAACAGCGCCGCCACCCTGAAGCCGGCGCCGAAGCCGTCCCTCGCCGCGCCGGCCGCCAGGCCTGCGACCTCCTTCTCGGCAGCGTTCCGTGGCTTCTGGCGCTTCGAGGCCTGCTCGGAGCGGCTGAAGAAGACCCGCTTGAGCAGCGCCTCGCGCTTCGGCGCCGGGTAGCCGGCGCGCTGGAGCACCACCTCCGCCTTGTCCCTCGCCGTGGGCGCACGGTCCTTGAGCACACCGGTGAAGACGGCCACGAGCACCGCCACGCCGATGGCAAAGCCGAGCTGCCTCGACATGTTCACGATCCCCGAGCCGAGCCCCAGCTCCTGGCCGGAGATCGAGCCCATGCCACCCACGTTGACGGAGGGGAAGATCGCACCCATGCCCGCTCCCATCAGGATCAGCGCCGGGAGCACCCTCAGGTAGTCGGGCTGAGCCGGCAGCTCGCCGAGCCAGATCAGGCCGGCGGCCATCACGAGCATCGCCGGCACCGCCATCGCGCGCGGCGGCACCTTGTCGGCGTTCCGGCCGACGATCGGCGACACGATCATCCCGAGCAGCGCGATCGGCGCCACCGCAAGCGCCGCCTTCAGCTGCGAGTAGCCCCACATGTTCACGAAGGCGATCACCGCCAGGAACAGGGGCCCCATGACGGCGACCGCGAACAGGGTCATCGCCCCGGACGCGCCCATGAACTGACGGTTGCGCAGTAGCGACGGGGCGAGCATCGGGAAGCGACCGCGCCGCTGCGACATCGCGAACCCGACCGTCAGGACGCCCGCGGCCACGAACAGCGAGACGATCTCGGTCGAGCCCCAGCCGTGGCGGTTCGCCTCGACGAGCCCGTAGGTCAGACAGAAGATCGACCCGCCCAGAAGGACCATCCCGTACCAGTCGACCTCCTGGGTGGAGCTGACGTCGTAGGTCTCCGGCATCAGGCGCAGGGCGAGCAGGACGCCGACCACGCCGATCGGCACGTTGACGAGGAAGATCCAGTGCCAGCTGGCGTACTCCACGAGCAGGCCGCCCACGGGCGGCCCGATCGCGGCCGCGGTGTTGGCGACGACCGCCAGCAGCGCGAGCCCGAGGCCGCGCTGCTGCGGCGGGAAGATGAGAGCGGTGGTGGCGAGCGCCAGCGGCGCGAGGACCGCCGCTCCCACCGCCTGGAGCACGCGGAAGGCGATGAGCGCGTGGATCGTCCCGGAGAGGGCGCACAGGAGCGACCCGACGGTGAAGATCGCCATCCCGCCGATGAAGAAGCGGCGCCGCCCGAACTGGTCGGCCAGGCGCCCCATCGAGACGAGCAGGACGGCGAACATGATGTTGTAGGCGTTGAGCACCCACGAGACGGTGTCCACCGGCGCGTTGAACTCGTGCTGGAGCGTCGGGATCGTGATGTTCACGATCGTCACGTCGATCAGCGCCATGAAGAGGCCGATCATCGTGACGCCGAAGATCGGCCACTTCCGGGCGTGCAGCTCCTCGGACGGTGGGTTGCGCCTCTCCCTTGGCACCTATCTTCGAAACTACCCAGCGGATGGAAAATCCGATGCAGGTTGCGCGCGGGGTCGCGATCCCGCTCTCCGAGATCGAGCTGCGGACGAGCCGCTCCTCTGGCCCGGGCGGTCAGCACGCGAACGTGACGGCCTCGCGCGTCGAGGCGACCTTCGACGTGGCCGCCTCGAGCTCCCTCGACGAGTCGCAACGGCGCCGGATCATGGCGCGCTGCGGCCCGGTCGTGCGCGCCGTGGCCCAGGACACCCGCAGCCAGGCGCAGAATCGTGAGCTGGCGCTGGAGCGTCTGCGCGCCCGGCTCGCTTCGGCGCTTGTGGTCCAACGGCAGCGGCGCCCCACCCGACCGAGTGCGGCCGCCCGGCGGCGGCGGTTGGAGTCCAAGCGCCGCCGGGGAGAGCTCAAGCGCCAGCGCCGCCGCCGCTGGGACTAGCGGTTCCGGCGCTGTAGGGTCGCCCAATGGGACTCTTCAAGAGCAAGCGCAAGCAGGCGGCGGAGCTGTTCGAGACCGGATCGAAGGGGGTGGGGACCGTGGTCCAGGTGCAGGACACCGGGATGACGGTCAACGACAACCCGCGAGTCAAGATGATCTTCCGCGTCGAGCCGCTGGACGGCGGCGGGGCCTTCGACGCACAGAAGACGACGACGGTCTCGCGGGTCGAGATCCCCCGCCAGGGCGACCGCTATCCGATCTGGTACGACCCGTCGGATCCGGCCAAGACTTGGGCCTACGCGACGGTGGCCGACGACAACGGGCGCTCCCAGATGCTCCAGATGTTCGGCGACGTGGCCAACACGTTCGTCGGCATGGTTGCCCCAGGCGCGGCCGCGGCGGCGGCTGCGGCGCCGGCCTCGGCCCCGGCCGAGGCCGAGGCCGACCCGATCGAGCAGCTCCAGAAGCTCGCCGAGCTGCACTCCCAGGGCGCGCTCACGGACGAGGAGTTCGCGGCCCAGAAGGCCAAGCTGCTGGGCTAGGCGTCCTCCGTTAGAACGGTGTCCTCGTCCGAGTAGGCGGGGGCGCAGCAGCACAAGAGGCGCAGCGGCTCGGCGCCGGTGTTCCAGACCTTGTGGCGCGCGCCGGGCGGGATCACCACCGTGTCGCCCGGCCCCACGTCGCGCTCCTCCTCGGCGAGCCGCATGCGGCCGGCGCCGTGGGTGAAGAAGTAGATCTCCTCGGTCGTGCGGTGGTAGTGCTCGGTCGTGGCGCCGCCCGGCGGGACCGATGCCTCGGCCAGGCTCTGGTTGCCCGCGCTCTCGATGGCGGGCCCGGCGACCTCGCGGATGGTGGAGCCGTCGAGCGTCGTGAACGGCTCGACCTCGCTCAGGTTCTCGACGCGCACCTCAGGGGGAGGGTGGGGCGGCCGTTCCGCCGCCCGTAGTGCCGCCGCCGGTGGTCCCGCCGGTCGTGCCGCCCCCGGTGGTGGCCGGGGTTCCGCCGCCCGTGGTTCCCGTGGTGCCGCCGGTGGTGCCGGTGCCGCCCGTGGTCCCGGTCGT
>JBJMLJ010000647.1:0-10993 GCA_045805365.1 Thermoleophilaceae bacterium | reverse complement strand
GCCTTGACCTCGAGGATGTCCTGCGCGGTCTCGATGATGATCAGGTCGACGCCGCCTTCGACCAGGCCGCTGGCCTGCTCGGTGAAGATCTCGACCAGGTCGCCGAACGAGATGGCGCCCAGGGTGGCGTCGTCGGACGCCGGCAGCATGCCGGTCGGGCCGATCGAGCCGGCCACGAAGCGCTGCTCACCGGCGGCCTTGCGGGCGATCTGCGCGGCCTTGGTGTTGATCTCGAGCGTGTGCTCGCCGAGGCCCCACTCCTCCAGCTTCAGCCGGCTGGCCTGGAAGGTGTCGGTCTCGAGCACCTCGGCGCCTGCATCGAGCATCGACTCGTGCACGCCCTGGATGACGTCGGGGCGGTTCAGGACGAGCGCCTCGTGGCACTTGCCCTGGAGGCCGCCGTAGTCCTCGGGGGTCAGGTCGAACTGCTCGAGGGTGGCGCCCATGCCGCCGTCGAAGACGACGACTCGCTCACGAATCGCGCGTGGGTAGTCCCGCTCGGCCACAGTGCGTTCATGCTACCAACCTTGACACGATTGTGTGAAGGTTGCGGGCCGGCTCAGGCGGCCAGGGCGAGCTCGAACTGCTGCCCGATCCGGTCGACCGCGCTGCTGAGCGCGCCCGCGGCGAGTAGGGCGTCCGTTGGCCGTGCCGAGCAGGCGGCCGCCGAGGCCGCTGGCCCCGGACACCGCTACCGAGGCCTCTACCTGGCTGCCGGCGGCGCCGGGCCGTACGTCGTACTCGACGTCGAGCGTGATCGGGCCGCTGGCGATCAGGGACAGGCGACCCTCGCCCGCCTCGATCACCTCGACCTCGAACGAGACCTTCCGGCCCGCCAGGCCGCCGCTGACGCGGGCGACGCTGCCGGCCTCGAGGCGGTCGCCATCGAGGGCCGTGACCTCGAACGGGATCGGGGCCCAGCTGCGGATGGCCGCCGGCTCGGTCAGCAGATCCAGCACCTCGTCGGGGTGCCCGGCCACGCTCGCTCGTGCGGTCCACTTGCTCATGCCGCTCATATGACCAGGGGCGAGGCCATGAGTCATCGGTCTCGAGGGTGATCCGGATCATCCTCGAGGGTGAACTCGCGAGCGGCCTCCGCCGACGGGAAGAAGTCGATGCGCGAGGTGAGGCCGCCGCGCAGCGTGAAGCGGGCCGGCCAGGGGGTCCGAACCTCGACCCCGCTGCCGTGGCCGGTGCCGACCCACTCGCCGATGGCGATGAAGCTGTCGCCCCCCTTGTCCAGGATCTCGTGCGGCTCGAGGCGGATCTCGTCCCAAGGGTCGACCCATTGCTCCACGAGTCGTCGCACGCCATCAGGCCCGCGGTAGAACTCGTCGAAGTCCCCGCCCCAGATCCCGCCCCCCTCGAGCCGGGCGATGCGGACGATGACGTCCGGGGCGACCATCCGCAGCCAGGCGTCGAGGTCGCCGCGGTTTACGGCATCGACGGCGGCGAGGACGAGGCCGCGCAGGAACGCCCTGCGAGCGGGCGAGTCGGGAGGGAGGCTCAGCGCCTCATCGGCCTCCACCCCGGGAGCCGGATCCAGGCCGGGCTCGTCGAGGGGCGTTCGGACGACCTCGCGCGGCATCACGCCGTGGCAACCGGCCGCTCGAGACCGACCAGGCGGCACTTCTCCTCCACCACTCGGCGCTGCTCCTCGAGCGGCCGGCCGCAGGAGCCCGGCTGCGCGCCGTCGATCTCGAGCGTACGGCCGGAGCGGAGCCGCATGCGCAGACGGCAGGGGAAGCTGAGCCGCATGCGGTCGGTGTCGAGCGACTCGAGTCCCCCTCCACCGCGGGTTCTGACGAGCCGCCAGAGCTCGGCGCGGAGGTCGCGGCGGCGAAGCAGCGAGCGGACCTCGTTCAGGTCGATCACCTCCGGCATCCGCAGCTCGCGCATCCGGCTCAGCACGCGGAGCCAGGCGCTCGGGCGCACGTCCGAGGTGGAGACACCGGCCTCGGCGGTGCCGCGGAGCGTGTCGAGCGTCAGCTCCCAGTCGTGGCGCACCCGGACCCGGGCGGCGAGCGCCTCGACCTCGGAGCGGTGCTCGGACAGCCACGCCCGGTCGAGCTGCTCGTGCGTCAGGGCGCCGGCGATGAGCGCGATGGCGACGCTCCGCGCCGCCGAGAAGTTCACGGCCACCGCGCTGAGCCCGGCCGCGGCCAGCTCCTCCATCGCGACCGTCAACACCCCGGCCTCTACCTCGATCGACGCCACGTCGGAGGGCGTGAGCTCCGCGCGCAGCGCCGCCTCCACAGCGGCCTGCAGGTAGGCACAGCCGGGATATGGCTTGAAGGCAAGCGTGTCGGTGAGCCAGACGCGCCCGAGGCCGCCGAGCATCCCGGGCCTGCGCACGAAGGCGAAGTGCGTCAGAAGGCCGCGGCGGTCCTCGATCACGTCCAGCGGGCCCTCGACGCCCTCGGCGGCGAGCTGGGCGGCGCGGGCGCCCTGGGCGGCCGGCTCCGCGGCCGTGAGCAGCTTCGTGGCGGGCCCCATGAAGCCGGGCCAGAGCCCGTAGGGCGGCTGGTAGAGCGCGATCGCGATCGCGTGGGCGAGCCGCTCGGCGTCGAAGCCCAGCGCCACCCCGGCCGCCGCCGCGGCCCCACCGCAATGGATCGAGCTCCAGAACTGCCCGTTGTGCGGACCGAGGAAGAGCGCCGCGCCCAGGCGGCCGGCGACCTCGTTGCCGGCGATCTGCGCGAGCAGGGCGCGCTCCGGATCCTCGGGGGCGAACGCGCGGCCGGTCCACACCGACGAGTGGCCCGTGTGGCCCATGAAGAGGTAGTCGTCCCAGTCGTGCGCGATCGACGCCGCCGCGCCCACGTACCCCTCGCCCGGCGGGCCGCCGGGCGCCGCGGCGGCGAACGGAGCCGCCGCCCGCTCGCCGGCGCGGGCCGCCGCGAGCGTGGCCGTCGTCTGGAGCCGGGCCCGCTCGAGGACACGCTCGGGAACGGACGCGAGCGACAGCCCGGCGGCCCAGCGGCCCAGGTCCTCGCACAGGGTCACGGCGGCGCAATCGTAGACTGGCGGCCGTGCCCGTCGCCCTGGTCACCGGCGCAAGCCGCGGAATCGGCCGCGAGGTGGCGCGGCAGCTCGCGGACCGCGACTACGACGTGATCCTGACCGCGCGGGACGAGGAGAAGGCCCGGGCGGCCGCCGAGGAGATCGGGGCGCGGCCGCTCCAGCTCGACGTGGCGGACCCGGCCGGCATCGAGCGGGCCGCGAGTCAGGTCAGCGAGCTCGACGTCCTCGTCAACAACGCGGGCATCGTCGTCGACGGCGGCGTCTCCGGCACCGAGCCGGACTTCGAGGCGATCGCACGCACCCTGGAGACCAACTTCTACGGCGCCTACCGGCTGACGGCCGCCCTGCTGCCGGCCCTTCGCAAGAGCGACCACCCGCGGATCGTCAACGTCTCGAGCGGGATGGGAGGCGTGGCGGAGATGGGCGGCTGGGTGCCCGGCTACCGCGTCTCGAAGGCCGCGCTGAACGCGATGACCCGCATCCTCTCCACCGAGCTCGAGGGCGACGGCTTCCTCGTCAACTCCGCCTGCCCGGGGTTCGTCAACACGGACATGGGCGGCCAGTGGGGCGCGAAGAAGCCGGTCGAGGATGGCGCGGCGGGGATCGTCTGGCTCGCCACCCTGCCGGACGACGGGCCGACCGGCGGCTTCTTCCGGGACGGGAAGCCGATCGCGTTCTAGAAGCTAGGCCTCGGCTTCGGCCGCGTCGCCGCGATGGCGGGCGAGCTCGACCGGCGAGGCGTGCAGCGCGCGGAGGCGGAGATCCCGCCAGGTCATGCCCTCGCGAACGAGCGCCGGCATGCCCATCGTCACGGCCGTGGCGATCTCGACCGCCTGGAGGATGATCCCGTAGGCCAGCCCGTCGGTGTGCCCGACGTGGTAGGCGGACAGGACCGCGACGCAGGCGGCTTGGAAGACGCCGAGGTTGGAGGGCGTGGCCGGCAGGGCGGCGGTCACGTTGACCGCGAACAGGACCGCCGCCGCGGCGCCCATGCCGGCGCGGTCGTCGAGCCCGAGCGCCACGAGCAGCGCATAGCAGGCAAGCCACTGGACGCCCCACGCGGTGAGCTGCATCAGCGTGGCCCAGCCGCCGAGCCGGGGCTGGCGGAAGACCTCGAGCCCCTTGCGCACCTGGAGCATCGCGTTCCGCGCCAGCGAGGCGGCCTGCTGCACACGCTGGAAGCGCGAGGGCCGGCCGCGGCGCAGGAGCCAGGGAGCGGAGACGATCAGCGCCAGCAGGACGATCGGGACGATCGAGGCGATCACGAGCGCGTCCTCGCCGCCGCGGAAGACGCCCACGGTGGCGAACATGACCGTGCCGAGCACGGCCAGCGCCAGGATGTTGAGCAGGGTCTGGGAGACGATGGTGCCGAGCACCACGGGGAAGCGGTCGCGCATCCGGCCGAGCCGTCTCGCCACGATCAGTGCTCGCGACGGCTCACCCAGCCGCGCGGGCAGCGTGGCGGACATCAGGACCCCGATCATCGTTCCGCGGGCGGCGTCGCGGCGGCGCACGCGCACGCCGTTCCCGAGCGCGGCGCGAAGGATCGCGTGCCAGGCCTCGGCGCGGACGAGCATGGAGAGGCACATCAGGGCGAAGGCGATCAGCACCCAGACGAACGTCGCGTCGACGATCGCCCGGCCGACCTGGTCGATGCCGATCCTCTCGAGCGCGAGGGCGGCCAGCCCGGCGCCCGCCAGGGCTCCAGCCCCGACCAGCCCGCGCCTGAGGAGGCGCACGGCGCGGCGGCGGCCGTCGCCGGGGGCCTGCGGCTCGAGCGAGGGCAGCCGCTCGGGCCCCACGCGCTCGCCGGGCTCCGCCGGCACGAGGCCCGCCCGAGCGGCAACGCGGGCCGTCCGGCCTTCGCGCTGCGGCGCCGCCAGCGCCTGCTCGTAGACGTCCGTGATCTCGCCGGCCACCTGCGGCCAGGCGAAGCGCTCGGCCCGCTCGCGCGCGGCG
The DNA here is from genome assembly GCA_045805365.1 of Thermoleophilaceae bacterium. Classification (GTDB taxonomy): domain Bacteria; phylum Actinomycetota; class Thermoleophilia; order Solirubrobacterales; family Thermoleophilaceae; genus DASXBA01. Next base: position 6,010 of record JBJMLJ010000647.1, on the reverse strand, counting down.
ACCGCCATGTGGGCGCGCCGGTCGCGATCGAGGGCCAGCGAGCGAAGCCGCTCGGCCAGGGCGACGGCATCGCCCACCGGGACGAGCTCGCCGTCGACGCCGTCCCGCACGACATCCCGGTATCCGGCGATGTCGGACGCGACCACCGGTGTCGAGGAGGCGAAGGCCTCCGTCAGCACCATGCCGAAGCTCTCGCCGCCGAGCGAGGGGGCGACCAGCAGGTCGGCCCGGCCCAGGAGCTCCCATTTCTCGTCGTCCGAGACGCGGCCCGCCACCTCGACCCCCTCCGAATCGAGCAGGAGGGGTTCGACCTCCTCCTGGGTCGCGCCGGCGACCGTCAGCCGGGCGTCGACGCCGGCGCCGCGCAGGGCCTCGAACGCCCGCAGCAGGATCGGCAGGCCCTTCCGTACCTCGGCCCGGCCGACGAACAGGAGCTCCAATGGCTCGCATCCGTCGCGGGGGGCGGGCCGTGCGGCGGCCAGGTCCACGCCGTTCGGCACGACCCGGTAGCGGCCGCCGTAGTAACGGCGTGCGGTCCAGGCGGCGGCCTCGGAGACGGCGATCCTCGCCGTCAGCTTTCCGTACAGGCGGCGTGCGCCGAACACGTTGGCCGCGAGCCGGTTGGAGATCACGCTGGTCGAATAGGTGTGGAAGGTGCCAACCACCGGCGCTCGCGCGTTCTCGACGGCGAACCAGCTGACGATCGGCGCGTTCGGCTCCTGGACGTGGACCACGTCGTAGCCCCCGGTCCGCAACTCGTGCCCGAGCACGGCGATGGTCGACGGGGTGAACGCGAGGTTGGATACCGCGCCGTTCATCGGCACGCCCAGCGTCCGCCCCAGCGGGATCAGGTACTCGGGGTCGGGCCGACGCCGCGGTCGGGCGCCACGGTGGAGCACACGGGCGAGGCGGTCGTCGGGGTCGCGTGGGGCTAGCAACCGAATGTCGTGGCCCTGTCTGAGGAGCTCCTCGGCCAGAGCCTCAACGTGGTGTCCGACACCGCCTGGGTACGTGTACGAGTAGGGCGAGACGAGCGCTACGCGCACCATTCCATCCTAGCCAAGCCAGCGGGTGCGACAATTTCGTCCGTGTCCGAGCAGCGGAATTTCGTCAAATTCAGCTTTCTGAAGGTCGATCCGGCGTGGCGGCGCCGCTCGGCGGAGGACCGGGCCGAGGACAAGCGCGAGTTCGCCGCCGCCTGCCAGGAGTTCGCCGACGAGCACTTCCTGCGCACCTATTCGCTGGTCGGGACGCGCGGTGACTGCGACCTCATGGTGCGTGCCGTGGCGCCGAGCCTCGACCCGATCCACGAGCTCCACGTGCTGCTCAACCAGAGCGGCCTCATGCGCTGGGCCGACATCGCCTACTCCTACCTCGCGATGACCAAGCCGTCGGTCTACTCGGACGAGCCGACCCCCCTGGAGCCACGCCCGGGCGCGGACTCCAAGTACCTGATCGTCTACCCGCTGTGGAAGCGGCGGGACTGGTATCGGCTGCCCGGGGAGGAACGCATGCGGATCATGCGCGGGCATATCGAGGTCGGCCGCCGGCACTCCACCATCGACATCAACACGGCCTATTCCTACGGGCTCGACGACCAGGAGTTCGTCGTCTCCTTCGACGCCGACGACCCCGGCGAGTTCCTCGACCTCGTCCAGGAGCTGCGCGGCACGGAGTCGAGCGCGTATACGGAGTCGGAGACGCCGATCTTCACGTGCATCAGCAGCTCCGTCGAACGCGCGCTTGGCGCGCTCGACGGGGAGGCGCTGGTCGCCAGGAGCTAGGCCGCCGACTTCGTCCGCGCGGCCTCGAGGAGCTCCTCGAACGTGCACAGCTTGACCCGCGGCCTGCCTTGCGGCTCGCCCAGCCCCTTCTCCTTCTGGTCGATCGCCTCCCAGCCCGCGTAGGTCACGTGCTCGGGGGCGCGCTCGCTCAGCAGCTCCTCGAGGGAGTCGCGGTCGGGGTCCTCGGGCGCGGGCAGGCGACCCGCGTCGAGGTCCTCGAACAGCATGTCGACCGTCTCCTGGGCGTCCTTCTTGTTGGTGCCGATGATCCCGGTCGGGCCGCGCTTGATCCAGCCGACCGCGTACTGGCCCGGCAGGTGCTCGCCGTCGCCCAGGATCCGGCCGCCCTCGTTGGGAATGACGCAGCGGCCCTCGTCGAACGGCACGCCCGGCAGCGGCACGCCGCGGTAGCCGATCGAGCGGAAGACGAGCCCGCAGGGAATCTCCTCGGTCTCCTCCGTGGGACGCGGACGCAGCGAGCCGTCCTCCTGGCGCTGTAGCTCGTTGCGGACGATCCTGATCGCCTCGACCTTGTCGTCGCCGACGATCTCGACCGGCGAGACGAGGAAGCGGAGCACGATACGGCGATCGCTTCCGGTCGGGTCCTTGGCGGAGTAGTCGCGCAGGATCTCGACGTTCTTGCGCGCGGTGAGGTGCCCCTCCCCCTCGATCGACTCGGCGCTCAGCGGGTCGATCTCGCAGTCCTCGGCGTCGACGATCACGTCGGCTCCGGTCATCTCGCCGAGCTCGAGCAGCTCGGGGTTGGTGAAGGCCGCCTGGGCGGGGCCGCGCCGGCCGAGCACGACGACCTCCTTGACGTTCGACTGGCGCAGGACCTCGAGGGCGTGGTCGGCGACGTCCGTCTTGGCGAGGTCGTCGCAGTCGCTCGCCAGCATCCGAGTCACGTCCATGGCGACGTTGCCGTTGCCGATCACCACCGCGCGCTCGGCCGATAGGTCGAACTCGACCTCGCGGTAGTCGGGGTGGGCGTTGTACCAGGCGACGAACTCGGTGGCGGCCCAGCTGCCGGGCAGGTCCTCGCCGGGGATCCCCATCTGCCTGTCGGTCTGGGCACCGACCGCGTAGATGACCGCGTGGTAGCGGCTTGCGAGGTCGTCGAGGTCGAGGTCGCGACCGAACTCGACGTTGCCGTAGAAGCGGAACTCGGGGTGCGCCGCGGTCTTCTCGTAGACGCGGCTCACGGCCTTGATATTGGGGTGATCGGGCGCCACCCCGGCGCGAACGAGCCCCCAGGGCGTGGGCAGGCGGTCGAACATGTCGACCTGGACCACGCGGTCCTTCGGCTTCAGCAGGTGGCCGGCGGCGTAGAAGCCGGCCGGCCCGGAGCCGACTATGGCGACGCGCAGGGGGCTGTCGTCTGTTCCGATGCTCATTCGCGGGGCTCCGCGCGCGGCGGGTGCCTCTCAAGGGTAGGCGGCGAGCGCGGCATGATAGAGACTGCCGGTTCTGGTCAGCGGCGCGGAACAGATCCGCTCGCTCGTCGCCGAGCGAGCCGTGTTGATGCCCGGCGTCTACGACGCCTTGACCGCCCGGATCGCGGCTCGAGTGGGCTTCGACATCGTCTTCATCTCGGGCTACTCGGTGAGCGCCGCGCGGCTCGGCGAGCCTGACTTCGGCTTCCTTACGCAGACCGAGATGGCCGAGGCCGCGGCCTCCGTCTGCCGGGTGTCGAAGGCGCCCGTGATCGTCGACGCCGACACCGGCTACGGCAACGCGCTCAACGTGATGCGCGCCATGCGCGACCTCGAGCACGTCGGCGCCTCCGGCGTGTTCCTCGAGGACCAGGTCTGGCCGAAGAAGTGCGGCCACATGCGCGGGAAGCGGGTCATCGAGACCGATGAGCACGCTGCCAAGATCCGCGCCGCGCGGGACGGCTCGGATCTCTTCATCGTCGCCCGGACCGACGCCCGCCAGCCGCTCGGGGTCGACGCCGCGATCGAGCGCTGCCTCGCCTACAAGGAGGCCGGAGCGGACGCGCTGTTCGTGGAGGCGCCGGAGTCGATCGAGGAGCTCGAGCGGATCGCCAAGGCCCTGCCCGGCCCGCTCGTGGCGAACATGATCGAGCGAGGCGTCACCCCGCACCTCCCACGCGGCGAGCTCGAGGAGCTCGGCTTCAACCTGATCGTCTGCCCGCTCGCCGGGCTGTTCGCGGCCGCCAAGGCGGTGACCGATGTGCTTACCGAGCTGCGCGATCGGGAGACCACGGCGGGCGTCATCGACCGCATGCTGACCTTCGACGACTTCAACGAGCTCGTCGAGCTCGAGGCGCGCTACGCGGACGAAGCCCGCTACGCCTGATCGGCCGGCGGCTGAGCGGCCGGCTGGTCCTGCTCTGGCTCGCCATTGCCCTCTTCCTGATGCTGGTCCATGACGAGATCGATGGGAGAGGAGATGATCTCGAGCGGCGCCCGCTCCGGCTCGGGCTCGGGCTCGGGCTCGGCCTCCGGCTGCGGCTCCGGCTCGGGCTCCGGGCCGACCACCGGCACGGGCTCGTCCGTCGGCGGCGCCGGCTCGGCCGGACGGTCGACGGGGACGATCTCGGGGAGGTCCGGGTCCGCGACCGGCTGCGGCTCGGGCTCGACGGCCACCTCGGCCTCGGGCTCCGTCGCGGTGTCCTCGGCCTCGGGCTCCGTCGCGGGCTCCTCGGCGGGCGGCGCCGCGAACGGGTCGAAGGCCCGTAGCGGCGGCGGCAGCTGCTCGGCGGGGATTCCCGTGTCGCCCATCGACTTCTCGGTGAGCGGCGTGAACGGGTCGGGCGCGGCGTCGGGCCGCTCCGGCTCCGCGACCTCGGGGGCCACGACCTCGGGGGCCGGCGTCGCCTGTGCGGGCTCGCTAGCGGCGGAAGGCCCTGCCTCGGTCACGACGGTTCCGGCGGCCAGGTCGCCCAGGCGCTGGCGGCGCTCGCCCGTCGCAAGCATCACGACGAGGCCGACGAGGTAGACGCCGATGGCGTCGATCGGGCGCAGCAGCGTCCGGACGGCGACACGCCCCGTGTCGAGCGGGCTGCCGTCCGCGCGGGCGACGCGGATCTTCATCACGCGCTTGCCGAGCGTCTGGCCGTGGTCGGACTCGAGTGCGAAGTAGTAGTAGAGGCCCCAGGCGAGGGTCAGCAGCGCGGCGCCGCCGGTGAAGCCGCCGAACAGGACGGACATCAACACCGCGACGGGCACGAGGCAGGCGAGGTCGATCACCGCGGCGAGGACACGCCGATTGTCCAGCTGCGGACCGGTCGCAGGACCGGTCGGAGCCGGTGCAAGTCCGTCCATTGGGGACCTGATCGGCATCCGGCCGGACCTCCTTTAGGGACGAACCCTCCAGGTAGCCGCCGCTACCGCGACCTCCTGGGCACCTGGGCGCGAGCCTTGAACGGCAAGCGGTGCCTCGTTCGCGACCCGGGCAGCAGCCGGCTGTTCGTGGCCGCGCAGGACATCGGCGTCAACTGAATCCGTCGCGGTCGCGTGCGAACATCTGTTCGTGCCGGAAGAGGCCGCGATCTTGCACGCCGACCTCGACGCCTTCTACGCCTCGGTCGAGCAGCGCGACGATCCTCGGCTCCGCGGGCTGCCGGTGATCGTGGGCGCCGGGATCGTCCTCGCGGCGAGCTATGAAGCCAAGGCCCGCGGCGTTCGCACCGCGATGGGCGGTGGCCGGGCGCGGCAGCTGTGCCCCGACGCGGTCGTCGTCTCCCCGCGGATGAGCGCCTATACAGAGGCCAGCAAGGCGGTCTACGAGATCTTCGACCAGACCTCGCCGCAGGTCGAGGGGTTGTCGATCGACGAGGCGTTCATCGACGTGCGCGGCATGCGCCGGATCGCGGGCAGTCCCCAGGAGATGGCGGTCAAGCTGAGGCGGGCGGTCCTCGAGCGGGTCGGCCTGCCGATCACGGTCGGCGTGGCGAGGACGAAGTTCCTGGCCAAGGTCGCGAGCGCGGTCGCAAAGCCCGACGGGCTACTGGTAGTCCCTCCCGACCGCGAGCTCGACTTCCTCCACCCGCTGCCGGTCGAGCGGCTCTGGGGAGTCGGCGCCGTGACGTCCAAGAAGCTCCGCAACGTCGGGATCGACACCGTCGGCCAGGTGGCCGGGCTGAGCGAGGTGGGCCTCATCACGCTGCTCGGGCGGGCATCCGGCCGGCACCTGCACGCACTGGCGCACAACCGGGATCAGAGGGCCGTACAGGTGGGACGCCGACGCCGCTCGATCGGCTC
>JBJMLJ010000646.1:0-8203 GCA_045805365.1 Thermoleophilaceae bacterium | reverse complement strand
CGAAGCGGCCGCGCACGCCGCCGACCCCGGCGAAGCGGAAGCTGCGGCTGAGCAGGAGCGCCCGGTGCGGTGGCGAGTGCAGCCACATGCGGAGCACCTTGTGCGGCCGAAGCCGCCAGCCGCTGTACATCGCGAGCGCCTCACCCTTGAGACTGAAGCGCGAGCTGGCCCGGATCGTCGCGAGGTGGCCGAAGCGGTCGTGCACGAGCATGTACCTGCTCTGGCGGTCGGCCGATCTGCAGAGGGAGGGCGAGTCGCGCAGCGCCGGCAGCCCGTGGGCCCGGCGGGTGGAGTCGATCAGGTGCAGCAGCCGTTTCTCGGGCTTCGTGACCGCCCGCGCGGGCGGTGCTCCGAGCGCGCATGCCAAGGCCACTCCGGCCAGCGCGAGCCCCTGGGTTGCAGAGCGCTGAATTTTTGGTTCCCCCTTACGGCATACCGGCGCTCCGCGCCGGTACCACATCGCTACCCCCTAAACCACGCGGAAAACAAAGACTGGCGGGTACCGTCCTTTTTCAGACCCCGGCGCGCATGTGGACGCTCGCTCAGTCTTGATATACACTGACTTAGATTTTCTATATGCAAGCTGATCGCTTCACAGTCAAGTCACAGGAGGCGCTGGCAGCCGCGCAGCGGCTCGCGGGCGCGCGCCGCAACCCGGAGGTAGTGCCCCACCACCTCCTCGCCGCCCTGCTCGAGCAGGAGGGCGGCATCGTCGTGCCGGTCCTGCGGCGGGCGGCTGCCGATCCGGAGGGCGTCCGCCGGCGCGCGAACGAGGCGCTCGACGGCCTGCCCACGGTGAGCGGCGAACCGAGTGCCGCCCCCGCCCTCGGCTCGGACACGATCGACCTCTTGAAGCACGCCGACGACGAGGCGCGTGGGCTCGGCGACGAGTACGTCTCCACGGAGCACCTGCTGCTGGCGCTGGCGGCCGACCCGAAGATCGACGCCGGCGCGAGCCGCGATCAGCTCGCCGAGGCGGTCCAGGAGGTGCGCGGGCCGCACCGCGTGACCGACCAGAACCCGGAGGACAAGTATCAGGCGCTCGAGCGCTTCGGCCGCGACCTCACCGAGGCCGCGGAGCAGGGCAAGCTGGACCCGGTCATCGGGCGGGACGACGAGATCCGGCGCGTGATCCAGGTCCTGTCGCGGCGGACCAAGAACAACCCCGTCCTGATCGGCGAGCCGGGCACCGGCAAGACCGCCATCGTCGAGGGCCTCGCCCAGCGGATCGTCTCGGGCGACGTGCCGGACTCGCTGCGCGACCGGCGCGTGATCGCGCTCGACATCGGCGCGATGGTCGCCGGGTCGAAGTACCGCGGCGAGTTCGAGGACCGGATGAAGGCCGTCCTCGAGGAGATCCGCCAGGCCGAGGGCCAGGTGATCGTCTTCATGGACGAGCTGCACACGATCGTCGGCGCGGGCGCCGCCGAGGGCGCGGTCGACGCCGGGAACATGCTCAAGCCGATGCTGGCGCGCGGCGAGCTGCGTGCCGTCGGCGCGACGACGCTCGACGAGTACCGCAAGCACATCGAGAAGGACGCCGCGCTGGAGCGGCGCTTCCAGCCCGTCTACGTGGACGAGCCGTCCGTCGAGGACACGATCGCGATCCTGCGCGGGCTCAAGGAGCGCTACGAGGTCCACCACGGCGTCCGCATCCAGGACTCGGCGATCATCGCCGCCGCCACCCTCTCCCAGCGCTACATCGCCGATCGCTTCCTGCCCGACAAGGCGATCGACCTGATCGACGAGGCCGCCTCGCGGCTGCGCATCGAGATCGACTCGATGCCGCTCGAGATCGACGAGGTCGAGCGCCGCATCCAGCAGCTCGAGATCGAGCTCCAGGCCCTGAAGAAGGAGAAGGACGACGCCTCCAAGGCCCGCCGCGAGGCGATCGAGCGCGAGCTCGCCGACCTGCGCGAGCGGTCGAACGAGATGAAGGCCCACTGGCAGGGCGAGAAGGACGCGATCGAGGCGATCCGGGGCGCCAAGGAGGGGCTCGAGCAGGCGCACCGCGACGCCGAGCGCGCCGAGCGCGAGTCCGATCTACAGCGCGCCGCCGAGCTCCGCTACGGCGAGATCCCGGAGCTCGAGAAGCTCGTCGCCGACCAGGAGGCGCGCATGCGCGAGCTCCAGTCGGACACCACCTTCCTGAAGGAGGAGGTCGACGACGAGGACATCGCCGAGGTGGTGGCCAAGTGGACCGGCATCCCGGTCTCCAAGCTGATGGAGGGCGAGGTCGAGAAGCTGATCCACATGGAGGAGCGGCTGCACGAGCGGGTCGTCGGCCAGGACGAGGCGGTGGAGGCCGTCTCGAACGCGCTGCGGCGCTCGCGGGCCGGACTCCAGGATCCCAACCGGCCGATCGGCGCCTTCCTCTTCATCGGCCCGACCGGCGTCGGCAAGACCGAGCTCGCCCGCGCGCTCGCCGAGTTCATGTTCGACTCGGACGACGCGATGGTGCGGATCGACATGTCCGAGTACATGGAGAAGCACTCGGTCTCGCGGCTCGTGGGCGCGCCGCCGGGCTACGTCGGCTACGACGAGGGCGGACAGCTGACGGAGGCGATTCGGCGCCGGCCCTACAGCGTGGTGCTGCTCGACGAGATCGAGAAGGCCCACTCCGACGTCTTCAACGTCCTGCTCCAGCTGATGGACGACGGCCGGCTGACCGACGGCCAGGGCCGCACCGTCGACTTCAAGAACACCGTGGTGATCATGACCTCGAACGTGGCCGGCGGAATGGACGGCGTCCGCGCGACGTTCAAGCCGGAGTTCGTCAACCGGCTCGACGAGATCGTCGAGTTCCACCAGCTCAGCCGCGAGGAGATCTCGAGCATCGTCGACCTCCAGGTCGAGAAGCTGGCCGAGCGGGTGCAGGAGAAGGGCGTGACGATCGAGCTGACCGACGAGGCCCGGACGCTCCTCGGCAACCTCGGCTACGACCCGACCTACGGGGCGCGGCCGCTGAAGCGCGTGATCCAGAAGCAGCTGATCGACAAGCTCGCGCTCAAGCTGCTCGAGGGCGAGTTCGCGGTCGGCGACCGGGTCAAGGTCGACGCCGCGGACGGCGAGCTGCGCTTCGAGAAGGTCGCGCTAGCGGACCAGCGCCCAGCGCTCGCCGGCTGAGCCGGCGGCCGTCGCGGCCGAGCGGATCGTGTGGAAGAGCGTGACGCTGTAGCGGACGCGCACCTTGGTCTTGCGCGAGTAGTGGCGCTTGGTGTCGAACTGCACCGTGTAGACGCCGGTGCGCGCGTGGCGGGAGAAGAAGCGCTTCTTGGCCGAGAGCTTGTGGCAGATGCCCTTCAACCGCCCGAGCTTCAGGTTCTTCCGGTAGCGGTGGCCACGGCGGACGTGGGCGTACAGGCGCTTCCCGGTCGTGAAGCCACGGGCCTTGATTCGCTCCTTGCGGCCGGGAGCGCTCCGGCGCGGGCGGATGTTCACGCTCAGGGCGCTCACCCTGATCTGGGTGGAGGCCGAGATGGCGGGGTTCACCTGGTCGGTGGCGGTGTAGGTCTTGAGCTTCTCGCCGCTGCCCAGGCCGATCGTCAGCGTGCCGCCGAACACGCCGTTGTTGTCCACGGACAGCGTGCCGATCGAGGCGCCGTCCGCCGTGACGGCGACCGCGCCGTTCGGTGTGAAGCCGTTGCCGGCGAAGAGTGCTGTCTCGCCGGAGCGGTAGCAGGACTTGATCGGCCTGACGCCCACGGCGGCGGCTTCGGCGCTCGCCGCGGACACGAGTAGAGCCAGGCAGGTGGCGACGATGGCGCTTCCCCTCAGCACGCGCGGCGAGCCTACCACCGCATAGCATCCATCTCGTGGACGCTCGCGACATGGCCATCGCCCAGGCACGGGGGCGTATCGCGGTCGGCATCTCCATGCTCGTGGCGCCCGGTCTGTCCGGGCGGACCTGGATCGGAAGGGCGGCCGACAGCGCCGCCACCAAGCTGATCATCCGGGGCTTCGGCGGCCGCGACCTGGCGCTGGGGCTTGGCGTGGTCATCGCTCTCGACCGGGGCGCGCCGGTGCGCGGCTGGCTCGAGGGATCGGCGCTGGCCGACGTCGGCGACTTCGTGGCGACCGTGATCGCCGGTGACGCGATTCCGCCCGCCGCCCGCAAGGGGATCTCGGCGCTCGCCGCGGGCTCCGCGATCGCCGCGATCGCCCTGTCGCGAGTACTGGATGAGCCCTCGGAGCCGGTGCACTCGCCCGAGGCATCGCTCACCGGGCACCCGGAGCAGGTCGGCGCGTAAGCGTCCCCCGGCGGGGGTAAGGGGCGGGGGCCATGCGGCTCAGCCTCGCCATCGTCACGCTGCTGCTGCTCGTGTTGCTGTCCGGCTGCGGGACGGCGGGCAGCGAGCGGGACGCCCGCGGCTCGGTGGAGCGGTTCTTCGCCGCCTTCAAGGCCCACGACGGCGCCGGCGCCTGTCGCGAGCTGTCGACCGAGACCGTCTCCCAGGTCGAGAGCGCGGAGAAGAAGCCCTGTCCGAAGGGGATCCTCTCGGAGCAGGTCTCGCCGGCGCCCGTCACCGGGGTCAAGGTCTACATGCAGTCCGCGCAGGCCAAGCTCGCCGGGGGCGAGGCGGTCTTCCTCGACCAGACCGACCAGGGCTGGAAGATCAGCGCGGTCGGCTGCAAGCCGCAGTCCGGCAAGCCCTACCAGTGCGAGCTGGAGTCCTGACCGTGCGGGGGCTCTTCATCTTCACGCTCGTGATGATCGCCGCCGGCCTCGTCTACTTCTCGGTGATCGGATTGCTCCACCAATGAGCCGGTTCCGCCAGTACGCGTACGAGAACGGGATCACACTCTTCTTCCTGACGATCTTCCTGCTTGCGCTTGGGGCGCAGGCGGTCGCCGGCTACCACGCCTTCAATCAGGACCAGGTCCAGCACAGCTCGTCCCAGATCTCCTTCGGCGCCTACCTGACCTCGTCCGCGTTCGGCCAGGCCGTGATGGAGAACTGGCAGTCGGAGTACCTCCAGTTCACGCTGTTCATCTTCGTGACCATCTGGCTGGTCCAGCGCGGCTCGCCGGAGTCGAAGGAGCTCGGGAAGGAAGGACTCGAGACCGACCGGGAGCAGCGCGTGCGGGGACAGGTCAGCTTTGTCGACTCCAACTCCCTCGTGCTCGTCATGCTCGCGATCTGGATCGGCTCCTGGTTTGCGCAGTCGACCACCGGGCTGACCCAGTTCAACGCCGACCGCTTCGACCATCACCAGGACGCCATCTCCTGGTCCTCGTACATAGTGAACGCCCACTTCTGGGAGCAGACCCTTCAGAACTGGCAGTCGGAGTTCCTTGCCATCGCCTCGATGGCGATCCTGGCGGTGTACCTGCGCCAGCGCGGCTCGCCCGAGTCGAAGCCGGTCGGGGCTCCGCACGACGCGACCGGCGTCGAGGGCTGAGCCCTTACGCTCTCCGCGGTGAGCACGGCGGTGTTCCACGACCGAGACGACTGGTTGTCGCTCCTCGAGGGCCTGTTCGATCCGCCTACGTTCGAGCGCCTCGAGCGAGTGGGGGTGGCGCCCGGCTGGCACGCGCTCGAGGTCGGCGCCGGACGCGGCTCGGTGGCCGCGTGGCTCGCGCGGCGTACCGGCGATGGCGGGCGGGTGGTCGCCACCGACGTCGACACCACCCTGCTCGACGGCCTCCCCGGCGTCGAGGTCCTGCGCCACGACGTGCTCGCCGACGACTTCCCTGCGGAATCCTTCGACCTGGTCCACTGCCGGGCGGTGCTCGTGCACCTGGCCGACCCGGACCGCGCGATCGCGCGCATGGCGGACTGGCTGAAGCCCGGCGGCGTGCTCGTGGCGGAGGAGCCGTGGACCGACGTGGCCCGGCTGGCTCCCGACCCCGTCGTGGCCCGTGCGGCCGGAGCGCTGGCCGACATCGACGGGTCGTTCGCCCGCCGGCTGCCGCAGGCGCTGCGGGACGCGGGCCTGGAGCGGGTCGAGGCGGAGGCGCGGCTCGAGTTCTTCGAGGGCGGCTCGCCGCAGGCGGCGTTCTTCCGGCGCGTGCTCGAGGGCGCGGCCGTGTCGCTCGTCGCCTCGCGCGAGCTGGACCGCGAGGACGTCCGCGGGCTGCGCGCCGGCTTCGACGATCCCGCCCGACTCGACTGCGGCTGGCCGCGCATCGGCGCGATCGGCTGGAAGCAGCGTGGGTAAGCGCGGCCGGCGGCGCAGGCGCGAGTCCGGTGGTGCAACCGCGCCGACCGCGACGAGCGACTACCCGGACGAGGACGGGAACGTGCTCACCCTGCGCGACGAGCTGAGCCCCGGCACCCTCAGGCAGCTGGACGAGCTCGAGTCGCGGCCCGCGGCGAGCGGCGAGGACCGCTGGCAGCGGCGGGTCGAGTTCCTCTTCGAGCGGCTCGCCGTGCGCTGGGAGCTGGCCGGGCTGCCGCTCGAGGGTCAGGGAGAGCTGCTCGGCCGTTTCCGGATGGCGAGCGCCGAGGAGCGGAGGCGCGTGCGCGCGGCCCTCGCGGAGCACCTCGCGGCGCGGCACCCAGAGATCGAGCTTTGACCTTCCACAAGCGGTCCCGCCCGGCGTAGTCTTGCCCGCGTGACGGGCCCCTCCACAACCACGGCGGTGCGGGACGAGCCGGGTCTCGTCGGGCTGATCGCCGATCGCCGCCCGCCCGATCGGGCCTTGATAGGCGTCCTGCCCGGCGAGGGGATCGGCCCGGAGGTCATGGACGCATCGCTCCACGTGCTGCGGCGCGTCGAGGAGGCGGGCGGCCGCCCGGTCACCGTGGAGCTGGGCGGGGCCATCGGCGGGGCCGCCGAGCGCGAGGCCGGGAGCGCGCTTCCCGACCCGGTCATCCGCTTCTGCCAGGACGTCTTCGAGCGTGGTGGAGCCGTGCTCAGCGGCCCGGGCGGCGGTCGCTACGTCTACGACCTGCGCCGGCGGCTCGGGCTCTTCATCAAGCTCAGCCCGATCCAGGCCCGCCTGGGCCTGGCCGACGCCTCGACGCTGAGGCCCGACGCCCTCGAGGGGATCGACCTGCTGGTGGCGCGCGAGAACCTGGGCGGCGTCTACCAGGGCAGCGCGGACGAGCGGCCGGCGGAGGGCGGCCGGCTGGTCGAGCATCGCTTCTCCTACGCCGAGTCGGAGGTGCGCCGCTTCCTCGAGGCTGCGGCGCGGCTGGCGCGCTCTCGCAGCGGCGAGCTGACCGTCGTCGTCAAGCAGGCGGGGGTACCGCTGATCAGCGACCTCTGGCGCGAGTGCGCGAGCGACGTGGCTGCGGCGCAGGGCATCGAGTGCTCGTTCGTCGACGTCGACCTCATGGCGTACCGCCTGGTCCAGCAGCCGGGATCGTTCGACGTCATCGCGGCCCCCAACCTGTTCGGCGACATCCTCGGGGACCTGGCCGCCATCCTCCTGGGGTCGCGCGCCCTCTCGTTCGGCGCCAGCTTCAGCCAGCACGGAGAGGGCGTCTACCAGACCAACCACGGCGCGGCCCACGACATCGCCGGCAGCGGGCGCGCCAACCCGGTCGGCCAGATCCTGTCGCTGGCGCTGATGCTGCGCGAGAGCCTGGGGCTCGAGCGCGAGGCCTGGGCAATCGAGGAAGCGGTTCGCGCCCTCTGGGCCGGCGGCGGCAGAACGGCGGACCTGGGCGGGCAGCTCGGGACCCGCGAGGTCGCGGACCGGCTGGGCGACGCCGCGGCGGCGCTCGTCGCTGAATGAAGTCGCTGCTGCTCCTGGTCGACCTCCAGCGCGACTACCTCGCCTCACCCGGTCTGGAGCCGGCCGCGGGAAGCGTCGTCGAGCGGGCGGCGACGCTGCTCGGCGGCTGCCGCGAGCTCGGGATCCCGATCGTGCACGCGTGGACCACCGTCTCCCGCTCGGACGACCGGCGCATGCCGCACTGGAAGCGCGACGGCCGCTGGCTGTGCGAGGAGGGCACGCCCGGCCACGAGCCGCCGCCGGAGCTGCTCCCGGAGCCCGGTGAGTCCGTCCTGCACAAGACCTTCTTCACGGCCTTCGAGGGCGGCGAGCTCGACAGGCTGCTGGAGGCCGAGGGCAGCGAGCGGCTGCTGCTCGCCGGCATCCATCTGCACGGCTGCGTCCGCCAGGCGGTGCTCGACGCCTACCAGCGCCACCCGATCGAGATCTGGGTCGCCGCCGACGCAACCGCGAGCGACGATCCCGTCCACGCAGCGATAACCCGGCGCTATCTCGAGCGCCGGGCGGCGAGATTTGT
>JBJMLJ010000645.1:0-11109 GCA_045805365.1 Thermoleophilaceae bacterium | reverse complement strand
CATCGCCGGCGGCTTCGGCATCTCGAAGATCACGGGCGGGAACGGCACCCGAACCGTCCAGGCGAGCGTCGACAGCGCCCGGGCGCCCGAGGCCAGCGCGAGCCTGCGGATCTACGGCAACGGCGAGAACGGCGCGCTCCTTCGCGCGCACGGGCTACCGCTGCAGCCGCGCGGGCGCGTGTACCAAGCCTGGGTCAAGCAGGGAAGCGAGATCGTCCCGCAGTCGACCTTCGACGTGGGCAGGGACGGCGGTGCTGCCACCGCCGTGGTCGAGGACCTGCGCGGCGCCGACGCCGTGATGGTCACGAGCGAGCCGCGCGGCGGCTCGATGGCGCCGACCGAGCAGCCGATTTTGCAGGCCAAGCTGTAGCTAACGTCCTTTACGTGGACGTTTGCTATCGCCACCCCAACCGGGAGACCGGAGTTCACTGCTCGAACTGCGGCCGCCCGATCTGTCCCGACTGCATGACCTCGACGTCGGTCGGGATGCGCTGTCCCGAGTGCGCGAACCAGCGGACGCGGGTCGTGCCCGGCGTCGGCACCGGCGAGCCGGTGGTCACCTATGTCCTGATCGGGATCAACGTGCTGGTCGCCCTCGGCGGCTTCATCAACGGCGCCAGCACCACGGGCGGGGGCGGCTTCGGGGGCAGCACGCTGCTCGTCGACGGAGCGGTCTCGCGGAGCGCGATCGCCGACCACGAGTACTGGCGCCTCGTCACCGCCGGCTTCCTCCACGCCGGCCTCTTCCACCTGATGTTCAACATGTTCGCCCTCTACGTGCTCGGGACGCTGCTCGAGCCGGCGGTCGGCCGCTTCCGCTTCGGCCTCATCTACTTCGTGTCGCTGCTGGCGGGCTCTTTCGGGGCACTGCTCCTGTCGCCCAACTCGCCGACGGTCGGCGCCTCGGGAGCGATCTTCGGGCTGATGGGCGCGGCGGTGATCGTGATGCGCAACCGCGGGCTGAGCGCAATGGAGAGCGGCCTCGGCTTCTGGATCGTGCTGAACCTGGTGATCACCTTCACGATTCCGAACATCTCGATCGGCGGCCATATCGGCGGGCTGCTCGGGGGCGGGCTCGCCGCGTTCCTGCTGTTCAACGTCGGCGAGCGGATGCGGCTGCCGGCGCTCGTTCCGACCCTCCTCGTAGCCGCGCTCGGGGTGGCGGCGGTGGTGGGCTCGATCGCGGTCTCGGCTACGCCCGGCTGAGCAGGCGCTCGTAGAGATCCTGGAGCTCGCCGAGCATCCGCTCGCGGGAGAAGCGCTCGCGCACGTCGCGGGCGGCGGCCTCGCCCAGGCGCCGTCGCAGCTTGGGGTCGTCGGCCAGAGTCCGCAGGGCGCGTGCGAGCTCAGTCGATGTCGGCTCGACCAGGAGCCCCGTCTCGCCGTCGAGAACGATCTCCGGTAGGCCGCCGTGGGCGGCCGCGACGACGGGCAGGCCGGCCGCCGCGGCTTCCAGGGCCACGAGCCCCAGCGGCTCGGGCCGCGTCGACGGGACGGCGACGATGTCGGCGGCGCCGAGCACGGTCTCTATGTCATCGCGAAAGCCGAGGAGCCTCACGCCGCTCCGGCCCTCCAGCTCCCGTTCGATCCGCTCGTTGCCGGGGAACGGGTCGCCGGCCATCAGGGCGATCAGCTCCGTGCCGGCCACGGCCTCGGCGAGCTCCCGCTGTCCCTTCCAGTCGCTGAGCCGGCCGATCAGCGCCACCACGACGGCGTCGGCGGGCAGCCCGAGCGCGTCCCGTGCGGCTCCCGGCTCCGCCGGCTGCCGATTCCGCGGAATCGCGTCGTAGATGACGGTCGCGCTGCGCTCGAACTGGCCCGCGACGGCGCGCGAGATGCAGACGACCGCGTCGGCGCGCTCGATCCGCCGGCGCGTCAGCGGCCACAGGCGCGCCGCCAGCGGCCCGCCGGCGCCGGCGTAGATCTCGCGCACGTGCATCACGTGCCGAGCGCCCGCGCGTCCGGCGACGGCCTGGCCGGAGAGGACGACGGAGGTGTTCGAGTGAACGATCGCGGCCTGTCGTTCGCTCGCGATCCGCGCCATGGGTCCGGTATCCCGCAGCCGGCGGGCGGCCAGCGCGGCCGCCGCCCGCGGCGATCCCAGCACCTCGCGGCGCAGCACCGCGAGCGGGTGCAGCACGACCTCGACGCCCGCGTCCTCGAGCAGCGGCCCCAGCTCGCCGCGCTCCGGCAGGACCGCGATGGGCGTGAAGCGGTCGCGATCCAGGCCCCCCGCCACCGCGAGCAGCTGCAGGTCGGCGCCGTAGCGGCCCGCCGACGAGTGCAGGAAGAGGACTGCGCGGGGGGTCAGGCCGCGGCCTCTACGCGCTTCTTCAGGTCCTCCAGCACGCCGTGCATCACCTGCCCGCTCAGCATGTCCGAGATCCGACCGGGCAGCCAGACCCCCGGGTCGAGTCGCAGCGCGTAGGTCGCGAGCGTCGTGCCCTCGCCCGTGTCCTCGAGGACGAGCTCGCCGTCGACGTCGCGGACGTCGCCCTCGACGTAGCGCCACGACACCAGGTGCGGCTCCTCGTAGTTGTAGTCGAGCGTGTAGTGGATGGTCTTGACCTTGGCGTCGATTTCGAACTGCACGCGCTCGCCCCGCTTGCGCTTGTCGCGCGAGAGGACCTTGCAGGCGCGCACCGCTCGCTGCCACTTGGGGAAGCTCTCGTACTGCACGACGGCGTCGAAGCACTCCTGCGGCGATCCGTCGATCACGATCTGCCGCTCCGCGCGCTTGCGCGCCATCAGCTCACGGAGGCCGGCCGCTCCAGGTCGAGCTCGATCGAGCGCCGGGTGGGCGGGGCGGGAACGAGGTCCGAATGCAGCAGGTGTCCGAGCAGCTCGACCCCGTCGACGAGCCGCGGGCCCGGCCTTGAGAAATAGGCCGCGGCGTCGACGGCGAAGACGCGCGCGCCCAGCGCCGCCAGCCGCTCGCGCTGATCCATCGTCTCCTTGGCGGCGCGTTCGACGTAGTAGCCGCACGGCATCGACACGATGACGTCCGGCCGTACCAGCTCGACCTCCGACCAGTCGGCCACGCGCGAGCGCTCGCCCGGCATCCCGAGCGCGTCCTCGCCGCCGGCCAGCTCGATCATCTGCGGGACCCAGTGGCCGCCGACGTACACGGGGTCGAGCCACTCCAGCGCGGCCACGCGGGGCCGCGTGGCGCCCGCCACGGCGTCCTTGACCGCGTCGAGCCGGGCGGCTGCTTCCTCGACGAGCGCGTCGCCGGCGTCCGGCGCCTCGGCGGCGTCGGCGAGCCGCGGCACGTCGGCCATGACCTCGCCGAGGGTCGAGGGGTCGAGCGAGATCACGTGCGGCGTCGTGGACAGCTCCTCGGCGATCGCCCTGACGTCGTCGAACGAGACGGCGCAGACCTCGCAGACCGCCTGGGTCACGATGAGGTCGACGCCGAGCTCGTGAAGGACCTCGGTATCGAGCTCGTAGAGCGCCTCGCCGCGGCCTGTGCGCTCCCTGACCGCGGCGTCGATCTCGGCCGCGGACAGGCCCTCGGGGACCACGCTGCGGGTGAGAGTCGGCAGCCCCTCGGCGTCTGGCGGATAATCGCACTCGTGGGTCACCGCCACGACGCTGTCGCCGAGGCCGAGCGCGAACAACATCTCGGTCGCGGATGGGACGAGAGACGCAATCCTCATGGGAGGAAACGATGGCACGTCTGAATGACGACGAGATAACCAGCAGGCTCGGCGAGCTCGAGCGATGGGAGCGCCGCGGCGACACGATCGTCAAGAGCTACAAGTGCAACGACTTCGTGGGCTCGGTGAAGCTGGTCGACGCCCTCACCCCGGTGGCCGAGGAGATGAACCACCACCCCGACCTGGAGATCTCCTGGGACACCGTGACCGTCTCGATAACGACCCACTCCGAGGGCGGCCTGACCGAGAACGACTTCGAGCTTGCGCGCAAGATCGACTCTCTGGGCGGCACTTAGCGCCGGGGCGCTGCTGGCGGCTCTCGCCGCGCCACCCGCCCAGGCCAAGCGGGTGCGGGTGTTCGCGATGGAGCCGAAGCTGAACATCTCCTGGCTCCAGAGCCGCCAGACCTACCGCGACAAGCTGTTCGCGCTCTTCGACCGCCGGCAGCGCGGCCCGGGCAAGCCCCTGATCCAGCGCGGCGCCGACGACGCGGCGTCGCACCTGCTCGGCCATGGCCGCGACCTCGTCGTCTGGCCCGAGTTCCTCGGGCTCTTCTCCGCGCTCACGGGAGAGCGCGGCCGTAGCGCCCGGGCCTCGGGCTCCCTCGAGGGCTCGATCGTCTCGATCATCGGCTCGTACGCCCCCCAGAACGCCTACTACAGCAGCCGCTATCCGGCCCTCGCCTCCCGCTTTCCGCCGACGCGCCTGCTCTCGCTCGCGCTGACGGACACGTTCGGGCGCACGGTGCTCGAGCCGTTCGCCGAGATGGCCGACCGCTACGACGTCTACCTGGAGGCGGGTGTCGTCATGGCGCAGGACTGGCGAATCGTCTGCAACGACAAGGCGAGCTTCCATCACCCGCGCCTCCGCTGCGACGAGCAGAGCCCTACCAAGGTCGCCCGGCTCCGTGACCCGGCGGAGCCCAGCCGCGACTACGCCTACGAGGCGACCACGGACAGGTCGTCGGTGATGGCGCTGCTCTTCGACCCGGCCGGACGGCTGGTGGCGAAGCGGATCAAGTCCTACCTCACCCCCGTCGAGACTGGCCCCGCCGAGGGCCAGCTGGGGCTCGACCAGGTGCCCGGCTCGACCAGCGAGCGGCGCTCGGACGTCCGGCCCGTCCGCACGCCCGTCGGCACGCTCGGCTTCGTCACCTCGAAGCCCGCCTGGATGCCCGACGTGGTCCAGAAGCTCGACGAGCAGCACGTCGACCTGCTCGTCCAGCCGGAGTTCTTCGAGGGCAACCTGACGCTGGCCGACGGCCACATGTGGAACCCGGACGTCCTGCTCGCCTCGGGCTACAACGACCTGCTGCGGCAGCCCTCGTTCCAGGCGATGGTGCTCTCGCAGCTGGTCGGCGGGGTGTTCGACTTCTACGCGGATCACCAGTCGCAGATCGGCGTCAAGCCGCGCCGGCCCGGCGCCCGCGGCGGCTTCCTGGTCGGCCAGCCTTCACACCCCGGTCTGGTGAAGGTGATGCCCTGGGTGGTCAGGGACCCGCTCCGGCGCGGCGAGCCCTTCGCCGAGCGCCGCAGGCGGCTCGGGGCGGCCGGCAGCAAGCTGGCCCCGGGATCGGGAGTCAAGTGCCCGGACCCGGCGGTGCCGGGGCCGTGCGAGGACGGCCACGTCGAGGGCGTCCTCTGGCGCGACGTGACCGTCGGCCGGACGCCGCGCTACAAGCGCTACCGAGGGCCGCGGGCGAGGACCCGCTTCACGCGGTCGCGTCCGGTGCACCGGTCGCGGCGCCCGCAGCGCAACGCCGCGCTCGCGACGCGCGGCCGCCACGGCGTGCTCGCCTTCGAGGAGCGGCGGCGCGGTCGCGACCAGATCCTGCTGGTGCGCACGCGCAACGGGGGCCGCACCTGGTCGCGCGCGGTGAGGCCCACCGGGCGCCGGCGAGGCGCCACCGACGAGTGGTGGCCGGCGGTCGCCCTGAACCCTCGCGGGCGCGTGACCGTGGCCTGGGTCGACCGCTCGACCGGCGGCGAGCGGGTCTACTTCTCGCGCTCGGCGGATGGGGGTCGGCGCTTCGGGCCGCCGCGTCCGATCGACCCGAGCGCGCCGTCCGGGGCCGCCCAGTGGAAGCCCGCGCTCGCGGCGGGCCGCGGCCAGACCGTCGACGCCGCCTGGATCGACGAGCGCACGCGGCACCCCGACGGCGGCCTGCCGCACGCGGGCGTCTGGTACTCGCGAATCGTGGCCGGCGCTCCCGGGCCGGGCCGGCGGCTCGACGGCGGCACGCCCGCCCCGCTTGCCACCAAGATGGCCGACGCCTGGGCGCCGAGCGTGGCCGCGCGGGGCAACTCGGTCCTCGTCACCTGGATCGACTTCCTCCGCTACGACTGGGACGTCTTCTCCCGGCTGTCGCGCGACGGCGGCGCGAGCTTCGGCCCGCAGGCCGACGTCAACGACACCCCCGCGAGCGACGAGGCGATCGACGACACGCCGCGCGCGGCCCTCGCCGGCCGCACCCCGCTCGTGGCCTGGACCGACTGGCGCAAGCGCGACACCGCGAGCCTCGTTCCGGACGAGGAGTACGACACCTCCCTGGCCACCCCGGGCGGCCGGAACCGCCAGGTCGACCCGTACGGGCGCCGTCAGCTGTCGACCTTCGCGCCCGCGATCTGCGGCCTCTCGAACGGCGACGCCGTGGTGGCCTTCCAGGACGCCTCGGGCGGCCAGAACGACATCCGGATCGTGCGCATGCGCCGCGGCGGCCGGCGCGGCCGGGCCCGCCGGGTGGACGACGCCGGCCGCCACGGAGGCAACGCCTGGCGGCCGCAGATCTCGTGCGCGCGCGGGCGTGTGATCGCGGCCTGGGAGGACGAGCGCGACGGCCCGGCGCAGGTCTATGCGGCGCGCGCGCGGCTCATGAGAGTTCGCTGACGCTCCCCGGACCCTTTGCTACGTTGTCCGCGGCCGCCGATGAGCGACGACGATCCTCCTCGAAGTACTAGGCGCATAACGCGATGAGCGTCCTGCTCCTCGTCCTGACGGCGCTCGTCATCGCCATGAACGGCTTCTTCGTGGCGGCCGAGTACGCGCTCGTTCGCTCGCGCCGGAACAAGGTCGAGGCGATGGAGAGCGAGGGCGACCCCGGCGCCGGCCGCCTGCGCCGGCAGATCGACGACATCGACGAGTACATCGCCACCTGCCAGGTCGGCATCACGATGGCCTCGATCGGCCTCGGTGCGCTCGGCGAGCCCACGATCGCGAACCTGCTCGAGGACGCCTTCGGCGGCGTCGTGAGCCACGCCCTGGCCGTCGTGATCGCCGGGTTCATCGCCTACCTCGTGCTGACGGTCAACCACGTGCTCTTCGGCGAGCTCGTCCCAAAGATCTACACGGTCATCCACGCGGAGAAGGTGGGGCGTCGCGTCGCCCGCCCGCTCGAGTTCTTCCACCGGCTGTTCAAGCCGGCAAGCGGCGGGTTGAACGCCGCGGCCGGTGCGGTCCTGCGGCCCTTCGGCGTCGATCCCGATCGGGCAGGGGAGGAGGACGCGAGCTCCGAGGACCTCAAGTTCCTGATCGCCCGCAGCTCCGTGGGCGGCACCCTGGACCCCGGCGAGGCCGACATGCTCCAGGGCGTCTTCCACCTGCACGAGCAGGAGGTGCGGCAGGTGATGACGCCGATTCCCGCGGTCGTGACCGTCGACGTCTCGGCGACGGCCGAGGAGGCGGTGCGCCGCTGCGTCGACTCGGGCCACACCCGCCTCCTGGCCACAGAGGCCGACAACACGGACCGGATCAAGGGAATCGTCCACATCGGCTCGCTCGCGCGGCGGCTGATGACCGAGGGCCCGGACGCCTCGATCGAGAGGAGCGTCAAGGACGCCCTGATCGTCCCCGAGACCAAGCCGCTCGACGACCTCCTCGCCGACCTCCAGCGCGAGCGCGCCTCGATGGCGGTCGTCGTCGACGAGTACGGCCGCACCTCGGGGATCGTCACCGTCGAGGACATCATCGAGGAGGTCGTGGGGGAGATCGCGGACGAGACCGACCCCGCCGTCGCCGGGGTGCGGCGGCTTGCGAACGGCGACTGGTGGGTCCGGGGACACGTGCCGATCACCGACCTCGCCGACTACGGCCTCGACCTGCCGGTCGACAGTGAGGCCTACAACTCGGTAGGCGGCTTCGTCTTCGGCGAGCTCGGCCGGCTTCCCAAGCGCGGCGACATGGTGCGCGCCAATGGCTACTCCTTGCGGGTCGAGTCGGTGCGTGAGAACCGCGTCGAGGCGGTGCGCATCCGCGAGCACGAGAGCGGCCGCCGCAGGCGGGACTCGCCGAGCGGCCCGCATCCGGTGGAGGAAGCTGCCGCGACGCCGCCCGAAAGCGAGCCCAGGGACGCCTCCCAGGGCGCGTAGGGAGGAGCGCAGCCCGATCGCTGATCGGGCGAGCACCGGACCACGGTTTGGCGATCCGTCCGCAGGGGGGACTACGTTCGGTCGGCAAGTTCCTTCTTCCCTAGGAGCGAGGAGGCCTTGCCGATGTGGTCCGTCAAATTGAGCGATTCACAGCGCGACGCCCTGCGGGCGCTGATCAAGGCTCAGGGCGACCCCAGCACGTCGCTCAAGGGGGCGCTCGAAGCACTGGACTACGCACGCTGGGACGAGTTGCCGGACGCCTCTCTTCCCTGGGACCGCGTGGCCGAGATGGCCCGCGCCCAGGACATCGGCGAGGCGGACGTCGTCTGGGACCTGGCAGCCGGAATGCCCTCGGGCGCAAAGCGCGCGAAGCGAAGCAGCAAGTCGGCGGCATCACGCCGTGCGGCGAAGACACGCCGCCAGGCGGCTTGAGCGGTCAGTCGTACTCGTAGAAGCCGCAGCCGGCCTTCTTGCCGAGCTTTCCTTCGGTTGCCAGCCGGCGCACCGTCTCCGGGACCTCGGTGCCGATGGCCTCGCCGATGGCGACGGCCACGTCGAGGCCCACGAAGTCGAGGAGCTTCAGCGGTCCCACGGGGTGGCCTGCGCCCAGCTTCATGCACGCGTCGACCGCCTCGGGCTCGAGCTCCTCGGCCTCCAAGAGCCGGACCGCGTCGAACAGGTAGGGGAACAGCAGCCGGTTGACCACGAAGCCTGCGGTGTCGGGAACCTCGACCACCGTCTTCTCGAGGTGCTCGCAGAGGGCACGGAAGTGCTGGCGCGTCTCCTCCGTCGCCTCGCGCGGGAAACAGAGCTCCACGAGCTCCATCCTGTCCACCGGGTTGAAGAAGTGGACGCCCGCGAAGAGCTCCGGCCGGCCGCTCGCCTCGGCGAGCTCCTGCACCGAGAGCGCCGAGGTGGTCGTGGAGATGGGCACCTCGGGCGGCAGCAGGTCGTCGAGGATCCTGTAGAGGCCCGTCTTCACCTTTACGTCCTCGGCGACGGCCTCGATCACCAGCGTGCTCTCGCGCAACGCCTCCAGCTCCGTGACCACGGCTGCGGCGTCCTCGATAACGGTCGACGCCCGCTTGGCCGAGGCGTCGCTGCGGGCCCAGAGGACCACGTCGCCGTGGTCCGCGGCGAGGCGCGCCAACCCGGTCGCGATCGTCCCGCTGCCGACGATGCCGAGGGTCTCGAAGGGCCTTGGTTGACTCACCAGTCAATCGAGTACCCTAATCGGCCGAAACCGACTCTGGAGGCACGAAAGCGGCATGCGGAACGGAAGCGGGCGCGAAGTAGTCATCGTCGAGGCGGCCAGGACGCCGATCGGGCGGGGACACCCCGAGAAGGGCTACTACAAGGACACGCACCCCAACGAGCTGCTCGGCAAGACCTACACCGAGGTCATCGAGCGCGCCGGCATCGACGCTGCAGAGGTCGAGGACGTCATCACCGGCTGCGTCCAGCAGTACGGCGAGCAGATGTTCAACGTCGGCCGCAACGCCTGGCTCCAGGCCGGGCTGCCGGTCGAGACCCCGGCCACGACCGTCGACCGCCAGTGCGGCTCGGCGCAGCAGGCCGTCAACTTCGGCGCCTCGCTCGTCGCGAGCGGCGCGCACGACGTCGTTATCGGCTCGGGAGTGGAGCACATGGGCCACGTGCCGATGGGCGTCGGCTTCAAGTGGACCGACCAGGTCGGCTCGCCCTGGCCGCCCGAGCTGATGGAGAAGTACAACCTCGTCCCGCAGGGGATCTCGGCCGAGATGATCGCCGACAAGTGGGAGATCCCCCGCTCGGAGCTCGATGAGATCGGCCTCCGCTCGCACCAGCTCGCGCACCAGGCGACCGAGGAGGGCCGCTTCGAGCGCGAGATCATTCCCTTCCAGGTCAACGGCGACACCTACGTCACCGACCAGGGCATCCGCGCCGAGACCAGCCTCGACAAGCTCGCGGAACTCAAGCCGGCGTTCAAGGAGGACGGCAAGATCACGGCCGGCAACTCCTCGCAGATCTCCGACGGCGCCGCCTCGGTGTTGCTGATGAGCCGCGAGAAGGCCGATGCGCTCGGCCTCGAGCCGCGCGCGCGGATCACCGACCTGACCACCGTCGGCGTCGACCCGGTGATCATGCTCACCGGCCCGATCCCGGCGACCAGGAAGATCCTCGAGCGCAACGGCATGAAGATCGACGACATCGATCTGATCGAGATCAACGAGGCCTTCGCCTCGGTGGTCGCGGCCTGGCGTCGCGAGCTCGAGCCGGACATGGACAGGGTCAACGTCAACGGCGGCGCGATCGCCCTGGGCCACCCGCTCGGGTCGACCGGCGCGCGGCTGATCACGACGCTGCTGCACGAGCTCGAGCGCTCCGACAAGGAGGTCGGCCTCGTGACGATGTGCTGCGGCGGCGGCCTCGGCACGGGCACGCTCATTCAGCGCGTCTAGCCGCACTACTACAGGTTTGGACCTCGCTAGTCCGGCCGCCCCGTAAGCTTCGCGGGCGATGCAGCCGCCCACGGCCACGGGCTCGCAGGAGGCCGTCCTCCACCTCATCCCCACCGACGAAGAGCGCCAGATCCGCGAGGCGGTGCGCGGCATCTGCTCCGGGTTCGGGCCGGACTACGTTGCCGGCCTCTACGAGAGGGGCGAGCCGCCCGCCGAGCTCTGGCACGCGCTGGCGGAGAAGGGCTATCTGGGCGTCAACCTGCCCGAGGAGTGGGGCGGGGGCGGGCTGGGCATGGCCGCGCTGGCGACCGTCGGGGAGGAGATCTCGGCCAGCGGCAACTCGCTCCTCCTGATCGTGGTCTCGCCGGCGATCGCCGGCTCGATCCTGGCGCGCCATGGGAGCGACGACCAGAAGGAGCGCTGGCTGCGCGGCATCGCCGCCGGCACCACGCGGCTTGCGTTCGCCATAACCGAGCCGGACGCGGGCACGAACTCGCACAACCTGCAGACCTCACTCGAACGCAAGGGCGACAGGTTCGTCCTGCGCGGCCAGAAGACCTTCATCTCGGGCGTCGAGTTCGCGGACGCGGTACTCGTCGTCGCGCGGAGCCGCAACCCCGACGGCGCGCTGGGGCTGCCCTCGCT